>JAEXOY010000048.1 GCA_023439045.1 Bacillota bacterium
TTTTGTTGCCACTATAATACACACTATGGGTTAAAAGAATAAACATACTATTTATTATCCTCATTTTTATGTACTAGAGACTATCGATTTCAGCTAACGCCCCCGCACTCCCGAAACCCGCGAGCAGCTAGTGACAATTCGACTCTGCGAGCGGAGTTTGGCTGGCGACCAATAAATCCACACTATCCTAGCTAAAAAGCACTATCTACCACTTGTAGCCAAAGACGACACAGCACCAACAACTTTAACCGTCAGCCCTTGCGGGAGTGCGATTGTTAGCCGAAGGATAGTTCAAAATTCATAAATTTCTATTTCATCTTTTTCCATTTCTCTGATTTTCTAAAAAACACTTAATTGATTCAGATTTTAATAAAACAATCCCAAAAGTTAAGTATATTATTCCTATGAATAAAGAAAAAAAACTATAAGTTAAAAGCACGCTTAATAATGAAAGTGCACCGCCTAAAAGTAATAATATACTTAACAGCCATTTAGCCCATCCATGCCCTGCATAAAGAAAAAATAGTATAACGCCCTCTAAAAACAATCTAAATAATCCTTGAGCAATTTTAAACGTAGCTTGTTCAAACATACCATTTACTGCATAAAGTGAAGAATTAATTGCAATTACTATAACATCAGTAACTATAACAAAGACTATTAAACTAATAATTATCCGTTTTCCCTTTAATACTAAATCCATTTATTCTCCTCTTTCCTATTTCAAAAATAGCTTATACTACTATGAAATAATAAATAACACTTTGTGTGAATAAAATTCTACCACTCGCTACCTTCACTGCAACTAAGATCCAAAAAATACATCTGGCCGTAGCTATAAAAAAACATATAACTTGATTTGCTATAATACTTTAGCTTACGAAATATGTATAAGCTCAGATTCACATCACTATATACCCAAAGTACCCACTACAATTCTACCACCGTATATATAATCTTTCGGCTAACTCTCCCCTACACGCCCCTCATTTCGGTTATACGAGGATGAGAAAAATGCACCAATGCTACCATATTGCTCTGATTATTTCGTATAAGCAACAGGACGTGTAATTCTTCTACGAAGGCTTCTTCAATAAAACAGAAGAAGATTGCTACACGAAATAATTGTATCATTTGGAATAAATGTCATCAAGTGGATTTTGGATTTTGTTTAGGCTGCTGGTGGTTACATGTGTGTAGATTTCCGTTGTTTTGCTGCTCTGATGACCCAATAGTTCTTGTATATAGCGTAAATCTACACCGCTCTCGAGAAGGTGAGTTGCAAAAGAATGGCGCAATGAATGAACAGAAGCTTTTCTACAAATTTTAGCCTCCTTGCAGGCTCTTTCAAATATTAGCTGTATGGTTCTGGAGGTTATCGGCTTGTCCTTTTGCGGACCTGGAAATATCCACGACGTTGGGCCAAAAAGAGAAATGTATTCACTTAGTAACTGTTCAACCTTATTTGACAACAGTGTTACACGGTCCTTATGCCCCTTTGATTGCCTGATAATTATTAATCTCCTGCAATAATCGATGTCATCTACTTTTAGTGCGGCCGCCTCGCTTACCCTGAGTCCTGCTGAATAAACAATCATTAATATCAGTCTATGCTTAGGGTTAACAACACTTTTTAGAAGCCTTTGCACTTCTTCCTTTGATAACACATTGGGTAACTTCTTCTCTTTTCTGGGATAAGTAATATCAAAATCAGTAAATTCGACTTTCTGTATATGACAATAATAAAATTTTATAGAACTAATGGACTGTGAAAGAAATGAGGTTGAAAGTTCACACTTAGCTCGCAACTCTAAAAGGTACTGTTTGACAGTTGAATTATCAAAGGTTAGAAAGGTAGGATTGTTTAGAGCGTATCTTTTAAAGTGCGATAAATATGATTTTATAGTAGCTCTGCTAAAGCCTCTTATAAGCATATCAGCTTTTAATAGTTCAAGCTGTTGTTTTATTACTGGACTTACATAGTCAAGATCACAAATACCGGTTCGAAATATTCTTTTTAGGAGTTGACGGCTTTGAGCATTGTCAGGAAATGACCAACTAAGTCTATCAACATGCCACATGCGGCCTGGTATTTCTCTAACCTTTTTGACAAGCTCTTCATTATACTTAAAAGAAACAAATATTAATCCATCTTCTAGAGAAACTGAACATTTCATATGGTTCCTCCCAAAAAGAATAAAAAATAAATATTAGAACATATGTTCTAATATTTATAATATACTTCTTGTAAATAAATGTCAATATCATTTCTCAAAATCGTTCTATGAATTTCTCATAAAGGTACTCATACAAAAATGCTGAAACTTAACCTAATATTTATGTTGCAGTACTTTGCAACATATCCTGCAAACTTATCCTGCATATTTGCCTTCAAAATTGCAGCAAACTTATCCTAATAATTTATCGCGCAAATATAGTGAAACATATTTATTGCCATATTTGTCCTCAAAATTTTGCAAACTTATATATTTATACTTACATAATTGTCCTACATATTTTCTATAGTATTTGCCTACATATTTGTCCTGCAAAATTGCGGTAATTGTCCTGCAAAATTACGGTAATTGTCCCACAAAAAATAGATTTTATAATTCTTACATTTAGTCTTCTATAACATTCCTAATCAGTTACCTGTGCCAGCTTTGCACCAACTAGCTCTGACAGCTGTTTCGGATCAACCTGCATTTGCAAGCCGATTTTCCCTGCGCTTACTATCATATATTCTAGCTCACTACATGTCTCATCAAATACTGTTTTGTAAGCCTTTTTCATTCCGACAGGAGAGCATCCACCACGCACATATCCAGTGATTTTATTGATTTCGTCCACTCGAATCATTTCAATGGACTTCTCACCTACTGATTTAGCTGCAGCCTTCAAGTTAAGCTCACTCTCAACAGGCACAACAAATACATAGAACTCCTTGCTGGCACCGCGTGTTACTAAGGTTTTATATACATACTTTGTTTGCATTCCTATCTGATTTGCAACCGTAACACCATCCACCGGTCCATTTTTGCATTCGTATGTATAGGTTTTATAAATGATCCCTGCACTATCCAATATTCTTAATGCATTAGTCTTTGTTACAGCCATGGTATTCATCCTCTTTAAAAAATACTATTAAGCTGTGCTTTTTTAGGAGCACATCTTAACACTAATCATCTATATAATACGTTTTTAAAATCAATTATTCTTCTTATATATTATTTTACCCGCAAACAGAATGAGTATTACACCAACTGCCACATTCAGCGCCTCTATAACCAGAGGTGAAATCATGGCTTTTACAAGTCCAAAAACAATGGACACTACTGAGAGAAAAAACATCGTTGTAGTTACTGCGCCAGCTCCGAATAATTTCATGTCCCTCATAGTATAATTCTCGTCTGCCAGCTTTGCAGCAAATACTCCCGACCAAAATACTATTGAAAGAGGACTTGATATTGTCAAGACAGCACTTGTCAAAAATGCGTTCTTTGAACTAATGCTGTCTGTACTGACTCCCAATCCAGGAATAATACTTATTCCGAAGCTGCCCAATATTATGCCCGCCCCGAAATATATCAATACAATTGCTCCAAACCATTTGAGCAATACCTTTATCTTTGGATCAGCAAGCAGTTTACCCACGCCAATTATGGCAAGTGAAACAAACAGTATATCTACAACTGTTGCACCCAGAGAAGCGTAAAGTGCTGGCAATATGCCTCCCTTTATTGCAGTATTTATCACATAAATACATACCGGCCCAACAGCAAATTGTAAAAGGAAACCGAACTTAAACCCCTTTATGTACATCTCATTACTCCCATCCCTTGCATACATCCACCCATTTCGTAACATTCGCATACTTAATAATCTCATCACATGTTAGCTCAATTGCACTGTTACTGCTTCCGCATGCCGGAAATAAGGTGTCAAATCTCTTCATGGATACATCTGCGTAAACCTTGATATCGCCATTAGCCAGTCCAAATGGACAAACGCCCCCTACTGCGTGGCCTGTGAATTCGAGCACCTCTTCAGGTGTCATCATTTTAGCCTTTTGTGAAAATTCTGCCTTATATTTCTGATTATCTATCTTTGCGTCTCCTGCAGCTACAATTAAAATACATTCATCATTAAGTTTAAAGCTGAGCGTTTTTGCTATTCTAGCAGGAATTACCCCAAGCGCCTGCGCTGCTAATTCAACTGTTGCGGAGGAGGTTGTAAACTCCATTATTTTTTTATCCATATCCCATTGCCCCAAATATGCTCTAACTGCTTCTATAGACATTAAAAATCAACCCTTTCAAGTAAATGATATAATTTTTCTTCGGCAAATCTGTAAAAATTTTCATATGCCAGAACTATCAAAAATGATTGTTGCCTTAATCTAGACAACAACCACTTAATTTTATTCTATCACTTCAAACTATACAAGTCCCCTTCTCAAACTAAAATAGCTCTCTTCTCAAATTATACAAACTCTTTTCTAATATTATGCAAACTCTTTTCCAATATTACACAGTCCATTTCTAAAACTATACATTCTTCAAACTATACAAATCCTCTTCTATGCAGGTTTTAGCTCTTTCGGCAGTCCTTTTGTCCGCTTCAAGCGCCTCCTTCAAGAAGTTAGGATTGTTTAAAAGAAACTCTCTCATTGTATCATGTGGATTATCCAAATACTTCATAAGCATATCATGTTGTAATGACGTTATATGCTTAGCTTCAAGTGCCAAATCAAACATTGTTTTATCCACATTAACCAAAGCATGGGATTCTACATTAGCTGCTGCAAGCTTTTCGCCGCCTCCTTGTAATCTGTCAACCACAACAAGACTATACTTGAGCTGTCCCCCTATTGCTTCAATAGCAGGAATCCATGCCCTTACATAGCTTGATGCCTCAGTTATTATATCAGCAACATGCAGTACCTTGGCTCCCTCTATGCTTTTCAAACCTTCAGAGACTCCATCCTTATAAAGCATTACACTAAGATCCTTAAAAACTGTAATATGAGGCTTGTCCAAAAGCTTAGCAATCATAAATGAGAAAAACCAATCTCTTCTCTCTCCGCCAGAAATATAATCTATATTTGAAAGTCCGATTTTCTCCTTAATATAATCACACATAGTATCAATAAGTCCCTTGAATATGGCATCCTTATGATAATTAACCGATACCAGCTCCATTATTACCTCAGAGCAGTTTACCTTGTCTTCCTTGCAAACGTCAATCACCTTCAAAAGCTCATTTGCCTTTGCTTCACTGCCATATAGAAAATGTGTATTGATATAATATGGTCCAATCTTACATGAAGTGTACCAGAAAGGTTTATTCTCAGGGCACACCCTCACTGCATTTGTTTCAAACAACCAATTAATTAGCATATTGCTCCCCATTATATTCAAGTCCTCTCTCTTAAGTTTCTATCTACATATCTATATATTTACATGTATATCTATATACTTACATGTGTATCTACATGTATATCTATATGTCTATATGTCTCCATATCTGTATATCTAGATATCTATTCTAAATATCATCTACATATTTATCTAAATATCTATCTTATTCTTTAACTTTTTCTCTTCCATTTCCTGCTGCCACCATGCTTGATTCTTTACAGTGCTCATCTCAAAGCCCAGGTGCTCGGCATCACCTTCCATTAATACTTCAAACTCATCCTTATCATCATCATAGTCAACTATAGTAATAGAAGTATTGTCATGCCAATAAATGTTTTTCATGTGCTCGAGGCATTCATTATAAAACCTGCAGAGCATTGCTCTGATTGCAGTTCCATGGGTTACAATACAAACATTTCTGCCTCTGTTTTGCTTGATAATATACATTACCTCTGCCATTAATCTATTGTAGAACTCCTCCATACTTTCACCATTGGGCATCTGATGAATATGAGGCTCATTTTCCCATGTGAAATTCTCTTGTGGATATAGTTGAGGGAGGTCGTCCCACGCCCTATTTTCCCAATCACCACCATTTATCTCTTTTAGCTTATCGGTCTTAATAATACTAAGCTTCTTTATGTCAGCAATATATTGAGCGGTCTCAAGTGTCCTGGTCAGGCTGCTGGAATAAAGCACATCTATCGGTACATTTGCAAGCCTCTGTGCTGCCATTTTAGCCTGCTTGTGCCCCTTTTCAGTAATATGACTATCGTACCAACCATGAAAAATCCTGCCAATATTTCCTTCAGCTTCTGCGTGACGTACAAAAATCAGTCGCGTTTTCATGTGATATCCTCCCCTTATAAAAAATAGTACGAATATAGAGCTAATTCATTTCAAGTTTTCCAATCACACTATATATATTATTATAATTATTTTGTTTCAGATACTCTACAATTCCGTTAATTATTTTTTCTGGGACTAAAGGATCGACAAAATTAGCAGTACCCACCATTATTGCAGAGGCTCCTGCAAGCAGAAATTCTATTGCATCCTCAGCAGTAGCTATTCCACCCATCCCAATTACGGGAATCTTAACAGTGTTTGCTACTTCATAAACCATTCTCACTGCTACGGGCTTCACTGCCGGTCCCGACAACCCTCCAAAGTTATTCGCGAGAACTGGTTTCTTCTTATGAATATCTATAGCCATTCCTAGCAGGGTATTTATAAGTGAAACAGCATCCGCACCTTCGCCCTCCGCAGCCTTTGCAATGGACTTGATGTCAGCTACATTCGGAGTAAGCTTAACGATAAGGGGCTGCTTACAATACTTTTTCACTGACCTAGTTATTTCGGCTATACCTTGAGGTGTAGTTCCAAATGCAAGGCAGCCTGCCTTGACATTAGGGCAGGAAACATTCAGCTCTATAGCATCAACACCGCTATCACCTAGTATTTCTGCCATTTCACAGTAATCCTCTATGGTGTTTCCGGCAATATTGGCAATAACCCTGGTATCATATCCTTTCAAAAAAGGCATATACTGCTGCTTAAATACCTGTACACCTGGATTCTGAAGTCCAACACTGTTCAGAATTCCGGATGGGGTTTCTGCAATTCTAGGAGGTGGGTTACCTTTTCTCTCTAGGAGAGTGAGCCCCTTCACAGATATTCCTCCAAGCTTGTTCAGGTCAATATACTCACCATATTCCTTACCAAAACCATAAGTACCTGAAGCCATTATAACAGGATTATTGAATTTAACTCCAGCTATATTTACACTCAAATCTATCATGTTTAATTCCTCTCAAGCCCCTCAACTAATTTTTATCTTAGCGGTGCAAAACATCACGCACCCAAATCAATCTACACGTTTTTACCCGTTGCACTCAGCCAGTTATTCGGCACCCAACCAGATTTCTGTACCCACACAGGTTTTTGCACCCAGCCAGTTATTCAGCACCAAGCCAGATTCCTGCACTCAGCCAAATTCTTACGCTCAGCCAAATTCTTATGCTCAGCCAAATTCTTATGCTCAGCCGAATTCTTGCACTGAGCAGTATCACCGCACCCGTTTTATGCACCGCACTGAGTCAGTATCACTCAATTAGTCTATACGTCCTTACCCGTTGCACTCACCCAGTTATTCTGCACCCCTACTCCCAGCACACATCTGTGCTCCAGAATACCGGGCCGTCCTTGCATACATGGCTGTACTCAAAGTCATCGCCCTTCTTGGTTTTGCAGGCACAAACCAGGCATGCTCCTATTCCGCAGCCCATTCTTTGCTCCATAGACACCTGACAAGGTATACCACTTGCTTCAGCGATTTTTGCTACCTTTTGCATCATAATACTTGGTCCGCAGGTATATATTACGTCAGGTCTATCCTCTGAAATCGCCTTTTCCAGCAGTTCAGTAACAAATGCCTTTGTTCCGTTGGAACCGTCATCTGTAGCAATTCTCAATACCTCTGATGCTGCTGAGAATTCCTCCTCAAGTACAACAGCAGCCTTTGTTCTAAAGCCTAAAAGCGCTGTTCGCTTTGAGTGTGGCATACTTTTTAGCAGATACAGCAGTGGAAAGGTTCCTATTCCGCCTCCCACAACACATACCTTCTTATAATTACTATCTATATGAAATGGCTTTCCAAGCGGTGCAAGAATATCAACCTTATCGCAAGCACCATGGCAAAGTAATTCCGTT
The DNA here is from genome assembly GCA_023439045.1 of Bacillota bacterium. GTDB lineage: Bacteria > Bacillota > Clostridia > Acetivibrionales > DSM-1351 > Ruminiclostridium. The sequence goes on from JAEXOY010000048.1 coordinate 8,133, forward strand.
CCCTTGCCTTTAACCTGTATGACCAATGTAAATGTACCTTGTTCTCTATCGACATCACAAATACTGATTGGTCGCCTCAGGAATGCATCCATTCCACCGCATTTTATATTTACGAATTGTCCCGGTCTGGCAACTGAAGCAATTTCATCTGATTTAATAATCATTCTGAACACTCCGCTGCATAGCTCTTCAGTTTTTAAAACCCATTCACTAAAAACCTTAGACATAATTCCTCCAAAACATTTAAAAATTTATCCCACCAGTGCTAGATTCCCTGCTCTACACCTATTCCTCAAATATGCTCAAGTTAAGCACACTTAGCTGTCCCTCTGTCTTTCCAAGCTTCAAGCACTTCAGTACTGCTTCGGCAGTATCTAGCGAGGTCAGGCATGGAATGGACATTTCAACAGCCTTTCTTCTTATCTTGAAGCCATCTCTTTCGGGCTTTCTTCCCTTTGTAGCTGTATTGATAATCATGCCTATTTTGCCTGATTGTATCAAATCAAGAATGTTTGGTGAGCCATCATCTATCTTCTTTACTGCATTTGTAGCTATTCCAAAGCTATTGAGCATGTGCGCAGTCTTTCCCGTTGCGTACAGTGTAAAGCCCAACTTTTCAAATTCCTCCGCAAGGTAAACAAGCTCTGGCTTGTCAGTATCTCTGACAGTCATTAGAATGCCCTCTTCCACCTTTGGCAGCTTGAAGTTTGAAGCCACAATTGCCTTATATAATGCCTCTGGGAAGTTATCTGCTATACCTAGCACCTCACCTGTTGACTTCATTTCAGGTCCAAGGCTGGTATCCACATCGTGCAGCTTCTCAAAGGAGAATACAGGAGCTTTTACCGATACATACTTTGGCTCTTTATATAGGCCTGTACCATAAGGGAAATCTGTTAATTTCTTTCCAAACATAACCTTTGTTGCAAGATTTACCATTGGTATGCCAGTAACCTTACTGATATAAGGTACTGTACGGCTTGATCTTGGATTTACTTCTATTACATAGACATTATTGTTATACAAAACATACTGAATGTTTACCAAGCCCACTACATTGAGCGCTTTTGCCAACCTAATTGTATAGTCCACTATCACTTGTTTTACCTTGTTGCTGATGGTCTGCGTTGGATATACTGAAATGCTGTCACCCGAGTGTACTCCCGCTCTTTCCAAATGCTCCATAATTCCAGGTATCAGTATATTCTCACCGTCACATATTGCGTCAACCTCAATTTCCTTACCCATCATGTACTTATCAACCAGTATTGGATGCTCCTGCACTGTTCTATTGATAATCTCCATGAATTCCTCTATATCCCTGTCGTTGTATGCTATTTCCATACCCTGCCCACCAAGTACGTATGAAGGTCTCACAAGCACTGGATATCCTAACTTGTTGGCAGCATCTAATGCTTCCTCAAGAGTATAGATTGTCTTTCCTGCCGGTCTAGGGATATTGCATTCTTCAAGTATTTGGTCAAACTTCTCTCTATCCTCAGCTGCGTCAATATCCTTTGGCTCTGTTCCAAATATTTTTACGCCCATATCATGCAGTGACTTAGTGAGCTTTATCGCTGTCTGACCACCAAACTGTACAATTGCTCCCACTGGGTTTTCAGTCTCAACGAGGTTTGCAACGTCCTCAGGAGTCAATGGTTCAAAATACAGTCTGTCAGCTGTATCAAAGTCGGTGCTTACAGTCTCAGGGTTATTGTTTGCTATAATTGTCTCAAAGCCTAGCTCCTTTAATGCCCACACCGAGTGAACAGAGCAGTAGTCAAATTCTATACCCTGACCTATTCTGATAGGCCCTGAACCAAGTACTAGCACCTTGTCCTTATCCGATTTCTTTACCTCAGAATACTTGTCATAGGTTGAATAGTAGTAAGGAGTTGCAGCTTCAAACTCAGCGGCGCAGGTATCAACCATTTTATATGCTGCCACTAGGCCCATATTCTTTCTCTTTTGTGTAACAGCCTTTGCATCACACCCTGAAAGCTTTGCAATTATTGCATCGGTAAAGCCCATCTTTTTAGCCTTTGTAAGCAACTCATCATTAAGCCCTTCAATACCTTTGACTGTCTTTAGCTTCTCTTCCATCAATACTAATTCTTTTATTTTGCATAGGAAGAAGTAATCTATCTTTGTTATTTCATATATTTCTTCAAGTGTTATTGAACGTCTGATTGCTTCTGCAATTACGAATATTCTTTCATCATTTATATCATGCAGCTTCTTGACAAGTACATTTCCGTCCAGCTTAGCATAGATATCCTGACCCAAGGTGAAGATTCCCAGTTCAAGGGAGCGTATCGCTTTCATCAATGCCGCTTCAAATGAGCTGCTTATGGACATTACCTCTCCTGTTGCCTTCATCTGTGTTCCTAATGTTCTCTTGGCCTTAACAAATTTGTCAAATGGCCACTTCGGAATCTTTACAACCACATAGTCTAGCGTTGGCTCGAAGCATGCATAAGTCTTTCCGGTAACGGCATTTTGTATTTCGTCCAAACCATAGCCTATTGCTATCTTTGTAGCAACCTTAGCTATTGGATAGCCTGTAGCCTTTGAAGCAAGAGCTGATGAACGGCTAACTCTTGGGTTAACCTCGATTACCGCATATTCGAAGCTGGTTGGGTGCAGTGCATACTGAACATTACAGCCTCCTTGAATTCCCAGTGCAGATATGATCTTTAGAGCAGAAGTTCTGAGCATTTGATATTCCTTATCCGCAAGAGTCTGAGAAGGTGCTACAACTATACTATCTCCTGTATGAACTCCAACAGGGTCGATATTTTCCATGTTACATACTGTGATAACATTTCCCTTGCTATCACGCATTACCTCATACTCAATTTCCTTCCAGCCTGAGATACATTTTTCTATAAGCACCTGATGAACACGGCTGAGTCTTAAGCCATGACCGCCCGTTTCCTTCAATTCTTCAACGTTGTTAACAATACCGCCGCCAGTACCACCTAGAGTGTATGCAGGTCTTACAATTACGGGATAACCTATTTCTTCTGCGAATGCTAGCGCATCCTCAATTGTATTTACAACCTTACTTGCAATACAAGGCTCCCCAATTCTCTCCATCGTATCCTTAAAATCCTGTCTGTCCTCTGCCATCTTTATAGCTTCAGTTGCAGTACCCAGCAGCTTTACACCCTGATCTTCAAGGAAACCGTCCTCTGCAAGCTCCATTGCAAGGTTCAGACCTGTCTGTCCTCCCAAGGTTGGAAGTATACTATCTGGCTTTTCTTTTCTAATAATATTCTTTACAACCTCAGCCTTCAAAGGTTCAATGTAAACCTTGTCGGCGATGTTTGTATCTGTCATTATTGTTGCAGGATTGCTGTTTACCAGTACAACCTCTATTCCTTCTTCTCTTAAAGCACGGCACGCCTGAGTTCCTGCATAGTCGAACTCTGCAGCCTGACCTATTATAATTGGACCCGAACCGATAACCAGTACCTTGTGTATATCATTACGTCTTGGCATACTATTATTCTTCCTTTCATTAATGTGGCCACTGCACTTTTGCAGGGCATGCATAATTAACCCTGCTTTGAAGCCTTCTACCGCTTCGAAGCATCATCATCTATTATGAGAATCACTGCTTTGAAGCCGCAATCATCTGAATGAATTCATCAAACAGATATGCAGTATCGCCAGGCCCTGGTGAAGCCTCGGGGTGGAACTGTACTGTAAACAGTGGTGCATTCTTGTATCGAATTCCCTCTATTGTACCGTCATTCATATTTCTGTGGCTTACTACCATGGTTTCTCTGTCCAATGTTTCTTCAATTATTGTGTATCCATGATTTTGTGATGTAATATATGTTTTGTCCTTTTCAATATCCTTTACTGGGTGGTTACAGCCTCTGTGCCCATATTTAAGCTTTTCTGTATTAGCATTATGAGCCAGTGCAGTAAGCTGATGACCGAGGCAAATCCCAAACATTGGTTTTTTGCCAACCAACTGCCTTATTGTATCAATCTGATGCTGACAGTCTTTAGGATCACCCGGTCCATTTGATAGCATTATTCCATCCGGATTAATTGAAAGGATCTCTTGTGCTGTAGCAGTTGCAGGGTAGACATGTACCTCGCAGCCACGCTTTGTAAGAGAGCGAACAATATTTTGCTTCAATCCATAGTCAAGCAATGCGATTTTATATCCATTTCCCTTAAAGTGCTTTATTTCTTTAGTTGTTACCTGAAGCACAGGATTCTTTATTACGTAGTCGGACAGCTTTGCTTTTTGAGTTTCAACATCTCCCAATTCACCAGTTATTATAGTACCTCTCATTGTACCATTATCTCTTAATATCCTTGTGAGAGCCCTTGTATCAATACCCTCTAAACCAATGATGTTATTTCTCTTTAGGTAGTCATTCAAGTCTTCTATGGATCTCCAATTGCTTGGGGTCTTGCAAACCTCTCTTACAATAAAGCCTTTCACCTGAGGTTTTGATGATTCTATATCATCGATGTTTACGCCATAATTCCCTATCAGCGGGTAGGTCATGCATACAATCTGTCCGCAATAGGAAGGGTCTGTCAATACTTCTTGATATCCTGTCATACCAGTATTGAAAACAACCTCTCCAATAACCTTACCTTCCATTCCGAAGCTGTTCCCCTCAAATACTGTACCATCTTCAAGTAACAAAAATGCCTTCATGCTTTCACCTCATTAATCTCTTGTCCCGTTATTCTGCTTTTTTGATCTTTATTTTGCTTTTTGCTCTTTATTCTGCTTTTTTGCTCTACGCTCTTTTTTCTGCTTATTTGCTCTACGCTCTTTTTTCTGCTTTTTATTCTTTAACTCTTTATTCTGTATGTGTATTTAACAGTTAGCTCCTGTCCAATTACTGATTTATTTGGGAACTAGCATTCTACTTTGCGCTTATCTCTTTGTTCAGATCGTCCCTCATTCTGATAACCTCAGCTCTTGCAGCCTCTGCAAACTGTTTCTCGCTGAAATCATTCTTCCATCGGTCAGATTTATATGCGCACATTACACTCCTTGAAGCGTTTACTATTGCACCTAGTCCGTCCTCGTTAAAGGAATTCGCACAATCCTTGGCAGTTCCGCCCTGGGCACCATAACCTGGAACAAGGATATATGATTTCTTCATTATCTGGCGTAGCTTCTTGGCTTGCTCCGGATAGGTAGCGCCAACTACTGCACCAACACTACTGTAGCCGTATTCTCCTACTACTTCACTGCCCCATTCGTCAACATAGGAGGCCATTATTTCATATATTGTTCTTCCATCTTGAGTGACCAAGTCCTGCAATTGTCCAGAGGACTTGTTTGAGGTCTTTACAAGTACAAATATTCCTTTGTTGTACTGCTTACAATCGTCCACAAACGGCTTTATACCGTCTATTCCAAGGTACGGACTCACTGTAAGTGCGTCCTCATCAAATGCTGCTTGCTGTTGCTTTTGACCATCAGTACCCATTGCTAAATCTGTCTTTCCGAGGAATGCCTTTGAATATGCCTCTGCTGTGGTACCTATATCATTTCTCTTTCCATCTGCTATTACCAATAGACCCTTACTTTTTGCATATTTGCAGGTCTCGTCAAAAGCCTTTATACCCTCTACCCCATACATCTCGTAATATGCGAGCTGAGGCTTTACAGCAGGTACTAAGTCATATACTGCATCAATTAGCTTTTTATTCATTTCGAGAATAGCCTCAGCTGCACCCTTTAGTGTATTTCCGTATTGATTTACAGCGTTTTCAATGATATAGCTTGGAACGTACTCAAGCTTTGGATCAAGTCCCACTACTGTGGGGTTATTTTTGTTTTTTATCTCAGTTATAAGCCTGTCAATAAACATTGTTAAGCTCCTTCCTTGTTGATAGCAGCGCTTTTTATAGTACTACTTTTTCCCTCATCACCGTTGCTCCGCCAACTATTGTATAGCTTGGCTGCCCATAAAGAGTAAATCCGTCAAATGGTGAGTTCTTGCTTTTTGAATAAAATTTTGATACATCTACAGTAAATTGCTCGTCAGTGTCAAATATTACTATATCAGCAGCTGCCCCCACTTCAATGCTGCCTTTGCTCAAACCTAACATTTTTGCAGGATTTAGGCACATCTTTTTGCAGATATCCTCTATGGTAAGGTGTCCTGGCTTGACTAGGTTGGTTATTGCAAGAGCAAGAGCAGTCTCAAAACCCACTAGGCCATTTGCAGCCTGCATAAACTCAACATTTTTTTCATCAATATGGTGAGGTGCATGGTCTGTTGCAATAATATCTATCGTTCCATCCTTAAGCCCCTCAATTATTGCGTCTACATCCTTTTGTGTACGTAGTGGAGGATTTACCTTTGCGTTTGTATTGAAGCCCTCGCACGCCTCATCTGTAAGTGAGAAGTAGTGTGGGCACGTTTCTGCTGTAACCTTTACCCCTCTTCTTTTTGCATTTCTTATCAAGTCTACCCCTAGCTCTGTGCTAACGTGAGCTATATGAACAGTAGCCTGTGTATATTCAGCAAGAATCAAATCCCTTGCAATCATTACCTCTTCAGCTGGTGCAGGATTTCCCTTTAAACCCATTACAGAGGACTGATAGCCTTCGTTCATAAGTCCACCATCAACAAGGTCTAAATCTTCACAGTGGGAGATTATTGTAATGTCAAACATTGAAGCATACTGCATCGCCTTCTTCATCAAGGACGAATTAGCTACTGGTCTTCCATCATCTGAAATGGCAACTGCTCCAGAGAATTTGAGTTCTCCAATCTCACTCAATTCTTCTCCCTTAAGTCCTTTGGAAATTGTACCTATAGGATAAACATTTACTACTCCGTCCGACTTAGCCTTATTTATTACATATTTAATCATTGCTTCATTATCAAGTACAGGCTTGGTATTTGGCATGCATGCTATAGAAGTAAATCCTCCCGCTGCTGCACTTCTCGTACCTGTTTCAATATCTTCCTTGTACTCAAGTCCAGGATCTCTCAAATGGCAGTGAGCGTCCACCAAGCCAGGCAAAACGTACATTCCCTTTGCATCAATTATTTCGCAGCCTGTGCTCTCAAGCTGTTCTCCTATTTGCGCAATTACTCCGCCCGAAATAAGTATATCTGAGATTTGATTGAGTCCTGTCTTTGCATCTACTATATGTCCGTTCTTAATCAATAATTTCACTGTTTGATCCCCTCCTAGTCAAAAGATACAATAGCGCCATTCTTATCGCTACACCGTTAGTAACCTGTTCATTTATTACCGACTGGTCTCCGTCCATGACAGCGGAGCTTAATTCTACTCCTCTGTTTACTGGCCCGGGGTGCATAACAAGAGCATCTTCCTTAGCAAGCTTCAATCGCTTATCATCTATACCAAAGAATCTTGAATACTCTCTTATAGAAGGGAATAACCCCTTTTTCTGTCTCTCAAGCTGAATTCTAAGACCCATAACAATATCAGCATCTATCATTGCTTCTTGTACTGTGGTGTAAACCTTTACTCCCAACTGCTCAAGTCCAGGCGGTATAAGTGTGGCCGGGCCTGCTACGCAAACCTCTGCTCCCATCTTTGTGAGCCCCCAAATATTGCTTCTTGCTACTCTGCTGTGCAAAATGTCACCGATTATTGCAACCCTCTTGCCTTCAAGTGAGCCTTTTTTTTCAGTCATTGTAAACATATCCAGAAGTGCCTGTGTTGGATGCTCATTTGTTCCGTCACCGGCATTTATTACAGATGCCTTTACATTCTTAGCAAGCAGGTGAGGCGCTCCTGACATTGGGTGTCTGATAATTATTATGTCAGATCCCATTGCATCAATAGTCTTACCTGTATCTATTAAGGTTTCGCCCTTTGAAACACTGCTGCTAGAAGCGGAGATATTTGCGGCACTTGCACCCATGTATTTTGATGCAAGTTCAAAGGATAGTCTTGTTCTTGTTGAATTTTCATAAAAAAGAGTAATTACTGATTTCCCCTGTAGATGGGGAGTCTTTTTGTTATTTGAAGTGATAATGTATTTCATGGTTTTGGCTGTTGCGAGAATGTATTCAATTTCTTCCTTAGAAATATCTTTTAACCCCAGCAAATCTTTTGACTTAAGATTCATAAAGTAATCTCCTTTATCAAGGTTTTGTATATCCTCAATTTATCTTTTAACCAATGTTCCTAAGTATTTCTTTGTTCCATTGGAATTGAATTAGCAACTCTGTATTCTGTCAGCTATAGTAACACTGTTTTCTCCGTCAATCTCAATAACATTGACATGAACAATTTCATTTCTGGACGTTGGAACATTCTTTCCGACATAGTCAGCTCTTATTGGAAGCTCTCTGTGTCCCCTGTCTATCATAACTGCAAGCTGTATCATGCTTGGTCTGCTAATATCCATAAGCGCATCTATTGCAGCTCTTACAGTTCTACCTGTGAATATAACATCGTCCACCAGCACTACCTTTTTCCCTGCAATATGAAAGTTAATTTCTGTTCCGTTAATAACCGGGTGCTCATTCAAAAGACTCAAGTCATCTCTGTAGAGTGTGATATCAAGTATACCAACTGGTATATCCCTGTTTTCGACTTCCTTAATCTTCTGAGCAATTCTTTTGGCCAAAGGTACGCCTCTTCTCTGAATACCAATCAGCACTACTCCTTCAACGCCTTTGTTTTTTTCAATAATCTCATGCGAGATTCTTGTAATTGCTCTGTTCATGGCGCTTTCATCCATTAATACTGTTCTTCCAGCCATGGTCATCCCTCTTTTCTCAATATTTTTAATACTATACTATTTAATACTTATTTCCATATTCCCAACAGCTATTGCATAATAAAATAAAAAACTTCTCACCAGTAGGCAAGAAGTTTATAATCTCTTAAGTAGTAGAACAATACAATCTAAAATGTAATTGTTCTAGCATGATCGTCTCACCTTATAGCCTCTCTGGACCCATTTAAAGGTAAATCTATTTACTTTTATCAAATCATACCACATTTTCGGTATAATTGTCCATACTCATTTTTAAACTTTCCTTCAATGTACTTAATCGTTACAAAAAATTCATATAAATTTCTTATTTGAAATGTTTTAACTATTCTAATAATATGTTATGATTTATTAGAATAATCACTTAACCAAATATTTTATACTATTTTACATAGAATATAGAGGATTATAAATATGAATTCTAGAAAAATTACTTTTATAGCTGTCATTTTTAACAGTTGTCTCCTATTTTTTGCCGGAATCGCTATTTTGATATATATAAATTCTGCTACTGCATTAACCTCTAATACGAAAAATCCTTCTGGTGGTAGTTCAACAACAAATAACTTTGGTATTTTTGATGGTATCGTTACCAAAGACCCCATTAATTTTCTACTACTAGTAAAGGACAAGGCTGGTAGCAACACCGATGCCATAATGGTTGCCAACTATAACCCTCAGAATAACTCTATTGGTATTCTTACAGTACCGAGGGATACGAGGGTCAATATCAGAACCTCTATTCCAAAGGTAAATGCAGCATATGCCGTTGGCTGGCTTAAGGATAGCAAGGTTGATGACAAGCAGAAGGAGATTAACGGTGCAGAGTATGCATCTCAGGTTATTAGCGACCTTACAGGTATAAATATTAATTATTATGTTGTTCTGGATATCTCAACTGTAAAAGGTGTAGTCGATTTACTGGGTGGTGTTTATTTTGATGTTCCTGCCGACCTCAAGTATAGTGACCCAACTCAGGATTTATATATTGACCTCAAAAAGGGTTATCAGCTTTTGAATGGTGATAAGGCAGAACAGCTTTTAAGGTTTAGACATCCACAATCCTCAAGGTTATATACCAAGGAATTACGTGAATTCTATGACGGCTCTGACATAAAGAGAACGCAAATGCAGATTAAGTTTTTAAAGGAAGTAATCAACCAAAAAGCTACACTGCAATATCTTCCTTCCTTTACTTCAATTATTAATTATGCGTTTGAGAATATTACTACAAACATGCCGCTTTCAGAAGCTCTTAAGCTTACAAACGGAATATTGAAGCTATCAAGTGGAACGCTGAATTCCTATAGGCTTGATGGTACAGATGCGACAATAAATGATATTTACTACTTAATATATAATGAATACGTCATTGATGCAAACACTGACGAAAGAATCAAGGAAGCCGTAATACTCGATTACTTTACAACTACAAATGCACAGTTTACGCCTACTGAAGATAGACGCTACAAGGACTTAGATAAATATGAATCACAGCCCCACAAAAACCCTTCCAATGACGAATCAGATACGGTAAAGGACGAGGCAGCAAAAGGGTAAGCATTATAAGAAGTCATTTATGTAAGAAATTAACAAGAGAACTACCGTTCAAAAATGAACCCTTAGAAGTCTTTTCGACTATCAAAAGAAGGGGTTCAAAAACGGTAGTTCTTTTTCTTAATAAATAAATTGGAAATTAAAAATATCCCATTAAATATCTATATCATCCTAAATCCTATTTAAGTGAATTGATATCTTTTAGATTATATGATATCAAACTAAATAAACTTCCTAATATTCCAGTACATAAAAACATAACCGCCATGCCGCTTCCTGCACCGCTTCCAACCAAACTATGCAAAACTATAGAAACGCTGCTTTTTGATAGCATAAATGGTTCAAAAACATAATCTGCTAAAAAGCCACCTAGCAAGATTCCCAATGGAATTGTAGAAAACTGAAGGGCATTCCTTACAGCAAATATTCTTCCTTGGATGTTTTCAGGTACTGTCTGATAAAGTATCATATTTTGACCAGCATTGATAAATGGGATGGGCAAACTTGCGGCTACTGCTGCAAATGACCAAAATAGAACATTTCTACCTACACCCATTGTCACATCTCCCAATAGAAAGGATAGCATAGCAGATATATAAATCATTTTTATACTACTCTTATTAAATTTACCAGTAGCAACAATTATACCTCCCACTATGCCACCAATGCCCATTGCTGCATTTACAATACCTAATACCATACTATCATTTCCACTCCTAGAAAGAATCATAGGAGATAATATGTTCTCATAAGTCAATCTAGAAAAGAAATTTATCAAAGCCATTGTAATTATGATAACTAAAATTCCTCTGTTCTTCTCTAAAAAACGAAAACCTTCAGCACATCCAGCAAACATAGATTGCTGCTTTGCTTTATTGTTTTCATTCTCAGGAATTTTTATAATCAATAGTAACACTAGAAACGCCACAATAAAACTCATTAAATCAATGAACAAAAGAAGCTTTATCCCACCAAATGCAAATAGAGAACTTGCCAAAACTGGTGATAGTACAATTATCAAATTACTAGAAAAGGAATTCATACCGCTTACCTGTACCAATTTATCTTTGGGTACAATTATTCTTGTTGCAACTGCCGATGCTGGTGATTGGAAAGCATTCATAAAACCGATCACAAAATTAACTATGTAAATATGCCATATTTGTAAACCGTTACTTGTTGTTAAACCAAATATAAAAACTGAACAAAAAGCTGCAATACTATCTGATACTAGCATAATATTCTTCTTTTTGTGATTATCCACAAATGTTCCAGCAAAAAAGCTTACAATGATATATGGTAGATAATTAAAGAAGGACATAAGCGAAACTGTACTAGCTAAACCCTCCTGTGAATACGCCCATAAAATCAAAGCAAAACCCGTCATCGCACTTCCCAATTGTGATACTGACTGACTGAGCCAAAATATAATATACCTATTAAAATTATTATTCATTGAATTTATCTCCCTATAGTTTCTTAATTTCTACACTATAAGTACAAAATCCAATGCGGACGATTTCAAAAAGTAAAGAACATTTCACAAATAGTTGTATTCTTTACCTTACTATCTCTGCACAAGTTTCGTCCCTTCATCGGACCTTGCACAGAGTAAAACACTTAAATCAATTCTCATTTTACACAACTTCTTATACCTCCCAGCCAACAATTACTCCAACATGCAGAGTAGCTATAGTTAATAACTATCTTTGCAGGAACACCACTATCCTTGCTTTTCCTACTATCTAGCCTCTAAGCTCATTAAGTATATCTTCAAAATACTCAGGAACAGCTGTCTCAAAGCTCATATGCTTACCTGTTATGGGATGGTCAAAACTCAACCTAATAGCATGCAAAAGCTGGCCCTCCGTCTTGAAGCGTTGCTTTCTGCGACCATAAACCTCATCACCAATTATAGGGTGATTTATATAAGCCAAATGTACCCTTATTTGATGAGTCCTTCCTGTTTCTAACTTAAGCTCTAAATAAGTAGCATCCTTAAGACGCTCTTTGACGGTAAAATGTGTAATAGCATGCCTACCACTCTTTGTATTGACACTCATCTTTTTTCTATCAACTGGATGTCTTCCTATCGGGGCATCGATTTTTCCTGCATTTTCATAAATAATGCCTTCTGCAAGCGCAATATACTCTCTTCTAACATCATGACACTTAAGGTCATCTGAGAGTTTTTCATGAGCTTGATTGCTTTTTGCTACTACAAGTAAGCCAGAAGTATCCTTATCAATACGATGCACTATTCCGGGGCGAATTACTCCATTTATATCAGAAAGACTCTCTCCACAATGCTTCATCAGAGCATTTACCAATGTCCCTGAGTAGTTTCCGGTGGCAGGATGCACCACCATGCCCTTTGGTTTGTTTATCACAATAATGTCTTCATCTTCATATACAATATCCAGTTCAATATCTTCCGCCACTACATCCAATACTTGAGCTTCGGGTATTTGTAATTTCACCTCATCACCTTGCTTGAGCTTGTAATTTGATTTAACTGTTTGTCCATTGACCAAAACATTATTATCAAGGCAAAGCTTTTGAATATATGATCGTGAATGCTCTTCAAGCTTGGTAGAAAGCCAAGCATCGATTCTTACTTTATCAGTATCGCAAATTAATAGAATTTCTTTCATTTATCAGTATCCTTTTCACCGAAAGTAGTCTGCGCATCTTCAGTAGCTGTTTTCTTCTCTTCTTCCTTAAAAAAGAAAAGAATGTATATTCCTAATAGTATTGTTCCACAAACTACAAAAATATCAGCAACATTAAAGGTTGGAAATACATAGGAGCCAAAATGGAATTCCAGAAAGTCTATAACTGCACCACCATTGAACAACCTGTCATATAGATTTCCTATTGCACCACCAAGTACTACTGAGATTGAAACACGTAGAAATCTATCCTTGAATTTAATCATGAAATAAATAAGTAATATTGAGATAATAAATGACAGTAAAACAAGAAAGAATGTTTTACCATGAAAAATACTAAATGCTGCTCCCTTATTTTCAAGATGTCTCAAATAGAAAAAGTCCTGAATCACCGTAATAGGGCTACCTACTAAGGTGTTCATTACCCAAATTTTTGATAGTCTATCCAATAGGAATGCTACTATAACTATAAATACCCAAATCATTTGTTGCCCCTCCATTGCAGCTATTCCGTCTGCATTTTCTGCTTTTCCTAATCACTTACGACCATTTCAGCCAACCTTAATACTGCCATTTCAGCCAACCGGCTGTTGGCTTCCCAGTAAATATCAGTTTCCATTTCAGCCAACTGGCTGTTGGCTTCCATGTACATATCAGTTTCATATGCACACGGCCGCTGACAGCCAGTAAGCTGAAATGGTCTTATGGCACATACCATTCGCTTGCGTTGTAATACTTATTCCATGTATTAGGAGACAGCGCTCCTTTTATATTCTTGCTATACATAATACTATCATACAAAAAGAACAGCCCCAGATATGGCGTATCTTCATTTATGATATTTATCATGTTGGTATAATAATTCTTTTGAAGATCAGTATTATTTTCAGTTTTAATTAAATTCAGGTAGTTGTCCACCTCAGCATTAATATATCCTGATGGGTTTAGACCGCCGTTTGCCTGTTCAGAAGAATACGCAAAGGACAGATCAGGTATATTTGAAATATTATACCCCATTAACGCCATGTCATAGGTACCTGCCTTTACATTTTTCATAACAGTGTCATATGGTACTCTTTGCAGCTGAACCTTTATTCCGAAAGAGCCTAGTTGGCTAATCAACTCATTTGCAACATTATATCTGAGAATATTATCGTCATTGACATACAAATTTAGGCTTAGCTGCTTTTTTGTTGTCTTGTTGACATATATATTATTTTTATCCAAAACATAGCCACTCTGCTTCATAAGCTCTTCAGCCTTTTGAGTATCCTTTTTATGTTCAAGTGAAGCTACACTATATAGCCATGAATTTGGAACAATAGGTATTTCCGCTTGAACTGCAATACCTGCAGCAGCTTTATTTATAAGCTCTTTTTTGTCCAGACAAAGATTAATAGCCTGCCTTACTCCCTTATCAGCTAAGGGGCCTTTTTTTAAGTTCATTGCTACAAATTCATAATTCTTTCCTGCATATCTCTTCATCGTTATGTCGGTTCGACCAATATACTTCCTGAATTCCTGATAATTAGCATATATTATATCCACTTCCCTGGACTGAAACGCCGAGCTTGCCTCATTTATGCTGTCAAATATTTTAACATCAACAGTAGGAATATAGGGAATTGTGAGCTCTTCGTTATTTATGCTTGAATTATTGGTAAAGTTCTTCTTCCCCCACCAATCTTCATTTATATGCAGGCGTACCCCTGCTTCTGTATCATAAGACTTAAACTTATAAGGACCTGTTCCCATTGGAGTCATATTCCTGCTCATTTTCTTATCAGCAATTTTTTCGTCGAGAAAATAGTGCAAAGAGATTATAGGAAAGGTTAATTGCTCTCTTATAAATGCATATGGCTGAGTAAGCTTTAATTGTACTGTTGTAGCATCTATTGCTGTTGCAGATGAAATATACTCAACATTAGTGCTATAAATACTTCCTAGCTTACTATTTTTGATAGTATTAATGGTAAATACAACATCGTCAGCTACAAAAGGCATCTTATCATGCCACTTAACATCTTTTTTTAGATAAATGGTTGCTGTCAGACCGTCTGGTGATAATGACATACTTTCAGCAAGTACGCCAACCGGCTTCTGTGTTTCGTCCAATCTGTAAAGGCCTTCAAACACCAGCGAGAGAAAGTCCTGTACAAAAATATTGTTGGTCAGTACAGGATTCAATGTATCAATAGGCGTAGAAAATAGTCTAACTGAGCCTCCTTTTACAGGGCCCTTATCAATTACGTCATAGTTGTAATCTGCAGAATACTCCTGCTGCATCTCTTTTTTACCATTAAGATTAAAATTACAAGAGCACAGTAATACAGATATTGATAGCAGTAAAGCTAGTACTTTAATATATCTCTTCATCTTGAGTCTAATAAATCCTTTCAATAGACCAAATTACTTAATTATAAGACCAAAACAACACCATAGCGCCAACTTACTTTAACATCATAAAGGCAGCTAAACTACCTGTTTTTTGGTTGTCTCCTCTATAAGAAAAGAAAACATCATTGTTGCACTTAGTACATACATCACTAATTATTATATTTTCTTCTTTAACATTTGAATCTATTAATACCTTTTTTATTACCTGTTGCAGTGAAATATAATATTTGTCTCCCATTTTTTCACTGAACATATCTATAAATGAAAATGCATTAACAAACTCATCATAAACGTCCTTTGAAACTTCAAAACACTGCTGACACAAGGATGGTCCTATTGCAACCACAAGCGTTTCAGGCTTGGTACCATACTCACTTTGCATAAGCTTAACAGCCTCATAGGAAATATTGCGCACTGTACTCCTCCAACCTGAATGTACAGCAGCAATAGCCTTATTATCGGGGTCAAGCATAAGTACAGGTACACAGTCAGCAAAGAAGGTCACCAGCGGTACCCCAATACAGTTGGTGATTAAGCCATCATAGCCTATTATATCACTTTCTTTAGTCAAGCCCTTGCCGGCGTCTTTTTCTCCAACAACAAAAATCTTGTTGTCATGTACCTGATTGGATAAAACAATCTTGTTGTAATCAAGCTCCAATGCATCGGCAACTATCTTATAATTGCTCTTAACATTCTTTGCACTGTCATTTCTATTAAAAGAAAGATTGAGTGAGCTGCATTCCCCCGAACTTACACCCCCAAGCCTTGTTGTAAAAGCATGGGTAAGTATGTCCTCATATTGTAGCAAATTATTAAATTGAATCAGAGCCAGCTCTTCCTTTTGAAAAACAGTTATCTTATTGTTTTTTAACCTGCAAACACTTTTTAATGATGAATTAGCTTCATCAGAGTTGTTGACTGTATGAAAATTATGTTCCGTCATATAATATTTGCCCTCCAAAGAACTAAATGAATTATGTCGTGAGCAAAGTGTTGGATTACTTCCAACTTACTCATTAATATTATTCATCTAAATATTTTTGAATACGTATAATACTCTGACATTTGCCAGTCTTTTCATCCACGTCAAGCACAATTGCTCCGAACTGTATTGCGCCCTTTGCCAACTCAAACTTCTGAGGTAGCCTGGTTATAAACCTCTCTATAATAAGCTCCTTATCAACGCCAATTACACCTTCACTTGGTCCTGTCATACCAACATCAGAAATCATTGCCGTACCAAAAGGAAGTATTTTCTCATCTGCTGTTTGTACATGTGTATGCGTTCCTGCAACACAGCATACTCTTCCATCGAGGAACCAAGCAAGAGCACTTTTCTCTGAAGTAGCCTCTGCATGCATATCTACAAATACCACCTTGCAGCGCTTCTTTATCTCTTGCAGCTCTCTATCCGCAACTGTAAAGGGACAATCAACAGAATCCATATATACCCTGCCTATAAGATTCAATACACACATTTCCATACCATTTGCTTTTAAAAAGGTATATCCCCTTCCAGGTACATTCTGCGGAAAGTTTGCAGGCCTAATTATTTTTTCATCCGAATCTATGAAATTTAGTATTTCTTTCTTGGACCATGTATGGTTTCCCATTGTAATACAATCGACGCCTGATTTGTACAATTCCTGTGCTATTATATGTGTAATGCCGCTGCCCTGGGCACAGTTTTCGCCATTTGCAATACAAAAATCTATGTTGTGCTCCTTCCTAAGTTCAGGAACAAACTGTTTTACTGCTTTTCTTCCTGGAGAGCCTACGATATCTCCAACAAATAAAATCTTCAAATCTTTTCCTCCATATTTGAACTTATCATATAAATTTTAATACAAAACTCAACTATAAGCAAATATGAATATTTGCTTACTGATGGCTTTTGCAATATTTGATCATACCTTTAGTTAAAACAAAAAAAGCGTGAATGTCACGCTTTTCTTGTTTTATTATGATAGATACATTTCTTCATTATTCATAAATTTTCTGTATTATCTAATTTACCAAAGAAACTATTTTGCATAATCAATGAATCTAGTCTCTCTTAGCAGAGTAACCTTAATCTGTCCAGGATACTCTAACTCGTCCTCAATCTTTTTACAGATTTCTCTAGCCTTCAATACGATATCTGCATCAGATACGTCCTCAGGCTTCACCATGATACGAATCTCTCTACCGGCTTGGATTGCAAAACATTTTTCAACTCCTTGGAAAGAGTTCGCAATCTCTTCTAGCTTTTCAAGACGTTTGATATAAGATTCCAAGGTTTCTCTTCTAGCACCAGGTCTTGCAGCAGATATAGAATCCGCAGCTTGAACTATTACTGAAACAACGCTTGTTGCTTCAACGTCTCCATGGTGAGATAAAATCGCATTAATAACATCAGCGCCTTCTTTGTACTTCTTAGCAACATCAGCACCAATAGTTACGTGTGAACCCTCAACTTCATGGTCAATCGCCTTACCAATATCATGAAGCAGACCAGCTCTCTTTGCAAGAGCTACATCCACTCCCAGCTCAGCAGCCATTATACCTGCCAAGTGAGACACCTCAATGGAATGGTTAAGTACATTTTGCCCATAACTTGTTCTAAACTTAAGTTTACCAAGTAATTTGATGAGTTCAGGATGCAAACTATGAACACCTGTTTCAAAAGCTGCATTATCACCTTCCTGACGGATGGTATTGTCAACTTCCTTCTTGGCCTTTTCAACCATTTCTTCAATTCTAGCTGGATGAATACGACCATCAAGTATTAACTTTTCAAGTGTCAATCTTGCAACTTCTCTTCTTATTGGATCAAATCCTGACAGAATAACCGCCTCAGGTGTATCATCTATGATAAGGTCAATACCAGTCAATGTTTCCAATGTCCTGATATTTCTGCCTTCCCTACCGATAATTCTACCCTTCATTTCGTCATTTGGAAGAGGAACGACAGAAACTGTAGTCTCTGAAACATGGTCAGCCGCACACTTCTGGATGGCTGTAGCCAATATATCCTTGGCCTTTCTATCAGCCTCCTGTTTTGCATTAGCCTCAATCTCCTTGATAAGAGCTGCTGCCTCATGCTTAACTTCATTTTCGATGTTGCGTAGTAAGTAATCCTTTGCTTCTTCAACAGACAATCCTGCAATTCTTTCCAATTCCTCAGTTTGCCTCTTAAGCAGTTCTTCGGTTCTTTCTTGAAGGACTTCAATATCCTTGGTCTTTTTGTTGAGGGCCTCGTCCTTTTGCTCTAAAGCCTCAACCTTCTTGTCAAGAGTTTCTTCCTTCTGGACAAGCCTTCTTTCAAGCCTCTGGAATTCATTTCGTCTATCCTTGATATCTCTGTCAAGTTCAACACGACTCTTGTGAATCTCCTCCTTGGCCTCTAAAAGTGCTTCTCTTTTCTTGCTCTCTCCTTGCTTAAATGCCTCGCTTACAATTCGCTGTGCCTCCTGCTCAGCACTACCTATCTGAGCCTCAGCCTGCTTCTTTCTGGCTTCAAAACCTCTTTTGTAAAATATAAATGAAGCAATCAATGCAATAATCAAACCTATGGCTAAACCAATTAGTAAAAATATGATGTCTATTTCACACACCTCCTCCTTATTCAGTTTTCAAAGCTCAAATTTTTCATTTCAATTATTAATATGGATTTGGATTGGAAATTTCTTTCCCAAATGAATGCTATGAAGGAATAATTAGGAAATGATTAAGCAATATATGATAAGGCATATGTATATTCAATATATAAAATATTAATGAACACACACTCAATAAATCTATTTTTAAAACAAAAATATATAAATATCAGCCAAAATAGCTTAATGTCCAGATTAACCAACTAAAACATTCTATCCAAAATTTATACCATAACTAACTTAATTTTAATATTTTTTAAATTTCATGTCAAGAAATAAAAAAATGCAGTTAATATTCCCCGATTTTTTGTGCAAATTTCATAAAATATTTTTTTAATATTTTTACATTGTCATTCCATTTTGCATAAATGCAGCCCTAACTGTATTCTTCATGAGCATCGCTCTTGTCATAGGACCAACGCCACCTGTAACCTTAGTTATAGCTGAAGCAACCTCCTTAACAGTTTCGAACTGTACGTCCCCAACCAATTTTCCGTCAGCACCTCTAGATACTCCAACATCTATAACAACTGCACCTTCTTTAACTGCCTCTGGTTTTATAAATTCAGCTTTTCCAATAGCAACTACCAAAATATCTGCAGACTTGCAAACTTCTGTAATATTCTTTGTCCGAGAATGGCAAATGGTAACAGTACCATTCTTGCCGAGAAGCAGTATTGCTTGAGGCTTTCCAACAATATTACTTCTTCCAACAACTACACAGTTTTTACCCGAAATTTCAATGTCGTTTTCAACTAAAAGCTCTATTACGCCAGCAGGTGTACATGGAATAAATTCAGGGCATCCTATCATAAGTTTGCCCACATTTTGAGGATGGAAACAGTCAGCATCCTTTACTGGATTAATTGCAGCAATTATTTTGTCCTCGTTTATATGCTTTGGAACGGGCAGCTGAACAAGTATTCCATTTACCTTTCTGTCATTGTTCAACTTATCAATTAAACTTAATAATTCTTCCTCTGTAGTCTCAGCAGGAAGTGCATATTCTATAGACTCTACACCTATTTCTGCACAATCCTTCTTTTTTAAGTTTACATACACTCTTGATGCTGGATCGTCCCCAACGATCACAACTGCCAGACAAGGATTAATGTTATTTTTCTTAAGGTATTCTACCTTTTCAACCAGCTGTGACTTCACTTTATTTGCGAGTTCTGTTCCATTTAATACTTTTGCAGACATATTTATACCCCTTTAATAAAATAGTTTAAAATATTTAACACGTAATAATAACACTAATTAATAAATAATAATTTATTATAGATAATCATTTATTATAGATAATCATTTATTCCAGTTAGCAAGATTTACCTTTATATTGTATTTTATCGTTTTTTTCTTGTCAAACTTTTTGCAGGTGATTTGGGCTGTTTTTTTGCATTCTGCTCAAAGTCCTTTTGCCTACCGTACTTGCCCTGCTTACCCTGTTTACCGCCCGACTGTACGTTTTCTGCTGCTGCACCGTCCCTTGCCGGCCTGCCGTACTTGCCCTGCTTGCCCTGTTTTCCGCCTGATTGTCCGTAGTCTGCTGCTGCACCGTCCCTTGCCGGCCTGCCGTACTTGCCCTGCTTGCCCTGTTTGCCACCTGCTTGTTCGTTTTCTGCTGCTGCACCGTCCCTTGCCGGCCTGCCGTACTTGCAGCCCTGTTTACCCTGTTTACCGCCTGCTTGTCCGTTTTCTGCTGCTGCACCGTCCCTTGCCGGCCTACCGTACTTGCCCTGCCTACCGTACTTGCCCTGCCTGCTCTGTTTACCGCCCGACTGTACGTTTTCTGCTGTTGCACCGTCCCTTGCCGGCCTGCCGTACTTGCCCTGCTTGCTCTGTTTACCGCCTACTTGTCCGTTATCTGCTGCTTCACCGTACCAAGCCGCCCTGCCGTACTT
>JAEXOY010000029.1 GCA_023439045.1 Bacillota bacterium
AGATATTCAATAATTATTTTCTCTTTTTCAGTGTAGGAATATTTGTGCTTAAATGCCATAAAATATGCTCCCTCCTAAGTGACAAGTTTTTAATATTTTACTTGTCTACCTAGAAGGGAGCATATCAAATAAAATTTATTCATTGTGCACATCCCCCTTTTCGTATGGATTATATAATATTTAAAAATTAACTTTTAAAATTTCATCACTGCGTAACTCAAATACTATTCAAACTCTATTTAAACACTATAGTGCTCTAAATAATGCAGCTCCTCTTTTTTTGAGATACCCGTAACTCGCCCAAGACAATAGTGCAACGGATGCAAACCATATTAGCTTAAACAATATCAGATTTGAAGGCTGTACGGCTGCAAAAAATATTATTGGAACTAAAGTAACCAGAAAACCTGCTCCAACAGCTATTGCTACGCTGGCACTCTGCTTGACCACATTTACCTGTGCATTCCACTCCATTTTTGGAAAATGCAGATTGATAATAAGCCCTACTAAAGCTATTAACACACTATAGCCACACCCAATAGCCACTGCTAGGATATATTCCATAAACGTGAACTTAAATATTATTGCCAATATAGTTGTACAGATTGTCATAATTGGTGCAGTGACCACAATATTGACCCACATCTTACCCTTGAAGATATCAATTACCTTTATAGGCATTGTTTTGATTATCCAAATATTTTTTCCCTCTAGCGAAATAGACGGAGATGTTGTACAACATAAACATGTGGACAATGACATTACTAGTGTTACAAGTATGGACATAGATATATTCATAGGTATCGCTGAAAATATCTTTGTTATTTGAGCTCTACTTGCTATAAACATAATTGTCGAGATAACCATCATTATTACCCCAAAGCCCATATTGAATACATAAATAAACGATGAAAGGAAAAAGCCAAGCTCCTTTTTAAAAAGTGCAACCGCTTTAGTCTGTACCTTCAGTTCAGTCATCTTATAATTTGCTGCTTTATACTGTTCCTGCATTTTGGTATTTATTGTTTTAAAACTGCGCGAAAAAGCAAAAACAAACAACATATAAATAACAATTGAAATGGCACCTAATACGGCTAAAGAAGCAATATTCAGGTTTTCAAGTGTATCTAAAAACAGACCAAATGGGTAATATATGGCTGTAAATGACTTTAATATATCAACTATTTGTGAAATGTTGTTATTTGTCAAGGAGTTTATAGAAAACATACCTATCATAAGTGCGCCAAATACAATAAAAGAACCTACAGTCAATATAAGGTTTGTATGCTTGGATTTTGAGGATACTCTCCCGAGCAGCAATGAAATAACTGCGCCAATTACTACCGGAACTAGGCTAACTATAATAAGTAAAAGTATTGCCAACACATAAAATATGGCTGGCACTGAGGTCTTGATGCCATATACCATCAGAAAAGGAAAGCCTACAATCAGTGATAAACCAACATTTGTAACAACTATCATAAATAGCTTGCTAGTTAATATCGAACGCTTTGATACTGGCAATGACATGAGCAAATCAAAATCCTTAAATGCAAATAAATATCCGGACGCCTTGTAAATGGACATAAATAAGCATACCAAGATTGACAATAATGAAGCAACAACAATCAATACATTCATTGCATTAACTTTTGCTAGATAATCTGATGCAAACCAAGTATAAGCAGTCATTTGAGCAAAAATCAACAACCCAACAAACACTATAAGTGTTACAAAAAGTCCAAATTTAACTTTGTCCTTGAATGTGGATCCCTTTTTTAATTTGTTTATTCCCAGTGAATTAATCAACTGAGCCTTTATTAGCAGAATCATATTATTCATGATCAATCAACTCCAAAAATAATTGTTCAAGGGAATTATCGCCCTTGACTTCATCTGTGTTTCCACATGCTATTAGCTTACCGCCCTTAATGATGGCTATCTTATTGCACAATTTCTCTGCAACTTCAAGAACATGTGTTGAAAAAAATATTGCTCCACCTTGATCACAAAGCTCCTTCATATAACCCTTTAAAAGGTGTGAGGCTACAGGATCCAAGCCTACAAAAGGCTCATCCAGTACCAGTAGCTTTGGCTTGTGAATAAATGCCGAAATAAGAGCCAACTTTTGCTTCATACCATGGGAATACGCTGATATTATATCTCCTAAGCTTGACGTAAGCTCAAAGGCATCAGCATATTTCTTTATGGACTGTTCTCTTTCTTTCTTTGATATACCAAAAATATCACTGACAAAGTTGAGGTATTGTATGCCCGTCATATTTTCATACAAATCAGGATTATCTGGAATATATGCCATTTCTCTTTTACATTCAATATCCTGAGTTTTTATTGATTTACCATTGATGAATATCTCTCCCTCTGTAAACTCCAACAATCCCGTTACGCATTTAATTGTTGTGGTCTTTCCTGCTCCATTGTGACCTATGAAGCCAAATATATCTCCTGGCTTTACTTCCAGTGATAGATTATCAACTGCCTTCTTACCAGTCTTATATGTCTTTGAAAGATTACTTATCTTAAGCATTTTTTCTCCCCCTTTTATCCCTTCTAACAACTACAAAATAATATACTATAAGTGGTGTTGGGAAATTTGAAACACCCCAAAGCCCCCACAGCCAAGGAAATCTCCCTCTCTTCTGTGCATCTCTAAAAATACAAACTCCTTGACAAAAAACAAAAATCAATGCAATTACTACTAGCCATTTAGGCGGATTATATAATAGATCATGTATGCTCATTTGCACGCCTCCTTACTGTAAGCAGTAAGATAGCTGGTACTACAATTAAAGCTACTTCGGCAATCAAAAATAAAAATGCATTTGCTAGATATAACATTATTAATATTGATAAAATAACAAAACCTACGCAACTAAATACTGCAAGCTGCCTGTTATTTCTTTCAGCTATTTTTGCCTGCTCATTTGTAACAAACTCAACCATATTCATTAATTCTGGCTGTTCTAAGTCAGTATTATCAATTTTTTGGGCAATAGTCTTAAAGTCATCGCTAATTTTAGCTTCGTTATCTGGGTCATTATCTCTGTTTGCTTTCCTGGGCTTATCCAGTCCCCTGCCCTTATCTGCATAATTGTCTCTGTCCACTATCTTTCCAGCTCCTTTCCCAAAAACTTTAATGCATTGGAAATCCTAGATTTCACCGTTCCTAGAGGTATTCCTAATGTCTTGGCAATAGCTTCATATGAATAATCAAAGTTATATTTGAGTACTATTGGGGCTTTAAGTTTGGGTGACAGTTTATTTACTGCCTGCACCAAATCATCATTTTCAAACAAATTGTCTATGGGACTAGAAAAGTCTTCTTTTACAATTTGGGCCCTGCTATAGTTTTCAAAAAGCTTTTTTCTTCTGATACTTGTCAGCCATATATTTTTGGCAATAGTAATAAGCCAAGTACTTAATATGGCTTTTGAACCGTTAAATAATTGAATTTTTTCTACTGCTTTTGCCATAGTTTCCTGAGTTATGTCCTGTGCGTCCTCTTTATTCAAAGTAAGCTTAAGACAGTACTTGAAAACAACAGTATAGTTATTTTGCAATAGCTGAGCAAGGGCATGCCTATTTCCTTGTTGAGCACTGCTAACAAGATATTCCTCTGTACTACCCAAGACTTAAATCACCCTTCTTTGAACGTTCTATAAGTTATACTAATAATAAAAGTATTTTGTTCACTAATTATTTAAAATAATATATTTTTTTTATGTATTTGGGAATAGTATGAAATAAAAAAAGTTAGGTAGTAATACCTAACAATTTGTTTCATCGTGTTTAATAGTCTAGGCTCGCCAAAATAAGCGAGCCTATTTGATTAGAATCATCATATAAGATTTCTTCTTTGTTCAAGACTAACGA
Organism: Bacillota bacterium; assembly: GCA_023439045.1. GTDB lineage: Bacteria > Bacillota > Clostridia > Acetivibrionales > DSM-1351 > Ruminiclostridium. The sequence continues at coordinate 3,895 of JAEXOY010000029.1, forward strand.
GGTTGTATATAGAACTTAATAGCTGTCCTCTCTTCTCCGTCAATGCTTACTTCTGCGAATGCAGGAACCGCCACCAAATCTATACCATTTGGTGCAACAAAGCCTCTAGTAATAGCTATGGCTTTGACCGCCTGATTTACTGCCCCCGCACCAACTGCCTGTATTTCTGCATAATTGTTATCACGCAGCACTGCTGCTAAAGCTCCTGCAACAGATTTAGGCTGTGAATTAGCTGAAACCTTTAGTACCTCCATAAAACATCCTCCTAAAAATAGCAAAATAAAAAAATATATAACAAGCATATGTTTATATTCTATATTTTCCACCAAATTCCTTCTTTTTACATTTAGGATTTTGTACTTTTTTATATTTTGGAAATACTAAACAATTTTTGGGTATTATCTTGAACAATTTTAACAGAAATAAAGCCATATTTTTGCTTAAGCTTATCTATATTAATCCTCTTTTGACCTACAACATCGGATACCAACCTGGGACTACAGAAAATTGCTACATTTTCGCAGTCATATAAGCTATTACTTTCAATATATCTACACATTTTTTTTAGAATATTCCTTGACTCCACTAATTGACGAAATGCAGCGTGGAATGGACCTGCCACTACTTCACCGCTCTCACTGATATTATCCGTTGGTTGAAGACCAATCCTTATTACATTTATGTTATTAGCTTGATACATATCCAGTAACTCAGCGCTCAGATCCACAGCATCTTCTAAAGACAAGGGACAATATTTCCCACTGCGGTAAAGCTTTTCAAGATAAGTATTGGTAATAACCAAGGTTGGATAGATTCTTACGATATCAGGTCTTAATTCTATAACCCTTTTTGCAGTTTCTATGGCTTTATCTCTTGTATCACCAGGTAAGCCTATCATTGTCTGGATTCCAAGTGTAAAACCATATTTTTTAATTAATTGCGAAGAATGGGTTACAACCTCACTACTATGGCCTCTGCAAGTAATTCTAAGCACATCATCATGAAGGCTCTGCACGCCCAGTTCAATAGTTTTTACTCCATACCTTTTGAGTAAGTCCAGTATATCTTCATTAATATAATCCGGTCTGGTTGAAAGTCTTAATGCCTTAACCCTGCCAGACTGTATATAGCTGCTACCTATTTCAAGGTATCTAATCTGCTCTTCTTTTGGAATTCCTGTAAAGCTACCGCCGTAAAAGCCTATTTCAACAAAGGCATCTCCCGCACCACTTAAATAGCTTTCTATATTATCACGAATTTCCTGCTCACTTGCTTCTTTTACTTGTCCGCTAATGGTTTTTTGATTGCAGAATATACAATCAAAGGGGCAGCCCTTATGTGGTACAAATACAGGTATTACTATGTGTTTTTTAATATTTAACCACTCCTTGTAGATTTGCACTATCATAGAAATATTTATTTAGCCTACGCTTATTTCACATATGCTCCAACGCATTTTTGGCTGCATTTTGTTCTGATTCCTTTTTGGAATGTCCAGCCCCTGTGCCAAACACCTCATTGTTTATATAAACCTGCGACACAAACGTTTTGTTGTGGTCGGGGCCGCTTTCCTCCACCAGCTTGTATGCTATAGTCTGATCACTCTTTTTTTGTACTGTCTCCTGAAGCTGTGTCTTAAAATCATAAAACACCTTACCTTCAACACAGTTTTTAATAATATTCTCCATGTATTTCAAAATGAAGACTTTTGCCAATTCGAAGCCCCCATCCAGATAAAGTGCCCCAATCAAGGCTTCAAATGCGTCCGACAATATTGAAAGCTTCTTTCTACCGCCCGACTGCTCTTCTCCACGTCCTAGCATTAGGAACCTGCCAAGCTCAATATCATTTGCACATTTTGCTAATGAATTCTCGCACACAATCTTTGAGCGGGTTATAGTGAGGACACCTTCTGGCAAATTGGGGTACATCTTGTAGAGGTACTCACTTATTACCAGACCAAGCACGGAATCTCCTAGAAACTCTATTCTTTCATTATATTTAGGATTCTTCATTCTTTTTTCATTAGCAAATGAGCTATGCGTTATAGCTGTGTATATGTGCTCCTTATTTTTAAAGCTATATTCAATCTTTTCCTCTAGCAGAGCAGCGTTTTGTAGAAGCTTATCATTGTTTACCATTATGGGAGAGTACATCCTTTCTTATTTACAAGCCCTTTAAGCAATCTTGTTCCTAGCTTGCTTAAATCCTATAATTATTGTATCCAAATCTGCAGTAACTTACATTAAGTATCATACATTGAGCATAATGCATCGAACATAAAGCATTGAGTATAAACAAAAAGTATAAACATTGAGCATCAATCATTGAACCTCAAATATTGAACATCAATCATTGAACATCAATCATTGAACATCAATTATTGCACAAACAAAAAACAAGGCGGAATAATGTCCGCCTTATTATTTTATACCTATATTCTATTATCATCAACCAATAATTACTTGAGTTGTTAGAACTTTTTTAAGCACAATGTTGCGTTATGGCCTCCAAAACCAAGTGCATTTGAAAGTGCATACTTGATATCAGCATTTCTTCCTACATTTGCAACACAATCAATATCACAATTTTCATCCTGATTTACAACGTTGATTGTTGGTGGCAAGAAACCCTCCTTGAGAGCCATTGCGGTTACGATTGCCTCAATAGCACCAGCTGCACCGAGGAGGTGTCCTGTCATTGACTTTGTTGAAGACATGGCAATATTCTTAACATGGTCTCCAAAAACATTCTTTACAACATTAACCTCTGTAGGATCGTTGAGTGGAGTTGAAGTACCATGTGCATTTACATAGCCAATCTCTTTTACATCAATTCCGGCATCATTAATAGACATACGCATTGACCTAATTCCTCCATCACCTTCTGGGTGAGGTGCTGTAATATGGTAGGCATCACAAGTACAGCCGTAGCCAACTATTTCTGCTATAATATTAGCGCCTCTCTTCTGAGCATGCTCAAGTTCCTCCAATATCAAGATTCCAGCGCCTTCACCCATTACAAAGCCATCTCTGTCCTTGTCAAAAGGTCTGCAAGCTGTAGCAGGGTCTGGATTTGTACTCATAGCACCCATGCTGCAGAAGCCTGCAAAGCTCATAGTTGTCAAGCATGCTTCTGCACCGCCTGATATCATTACATCAGCATCGCCGCGCTGAATTACCTTGAAAGCATCTCCTATTGCATTATTTCCTGTGGCACAAGCTGTAACAACACATTCATTAAAGCCTTTAAAGCCATACTCTATAGCTATTCTACCTGCAGCCATATTAGAAATCATCATAGGAATAAAGAATGGGCTAACCCTTGTTACGCCTTTGTTCATACATATTGTGTGCTGTTCCTCAAAGGTCTCAATTCCACCAATACCAGAACCGACAATTACTCCACACATATCCTTGTTAAGGCTGTCTAATTCAAGACTAGCCATCTCAACAGCCATCTTTGCAGCTGCCATTGCATACTGATTGTATCTGTCCATTCTTCTAGCTTCTTTTTTGTCCATAAATTGTGTTGCATCGAATTCCTTAATCTCTGCTGCTACCTTTGTTGAAAGATTGGAAACATCAATTCTAGTTACCTCACTGATGCCATTTTTGCCTTCTTTTATAGCTCCCCAGAATTGATTTAGGCCTAACCCAAGTGAGGATACAACGCCCGCACCTGTAATAACTACTCTTCTTTTCATTTAATAAACCTCCTTGAAGGATATTTGATATATTTTAATTAGTTTTAAGGTCTAATAGGATATAATTTTTAAAGTATAGTAGGATATAACATTTTAGGTCAAATAGATGTAATGTTTTAGTTCTAGTAGGATATAACATTTTAGATCTAATAGATATAATGTTTTAGGTCCAATAGGATATAAATTGAATGGAATAAAAAAAGTCCCTAATGTAAGGGACTTTTTTTCTATGCAACTATTATGCATTATTCTTAATGTACTCAACAGCATCACCAACTGTAGTAATCTTTTCAGCTTCGCTATCTGGAATTTCAAGATTGAATTCCTCTTCTAAAGCCATAATCAATTCTACTATATCAAGTGAGTCAGCTCCAAGATCATCTATGAAAGAAGCTTCCATAGTTATATCGTCTTCTTCAACGCCTAATTGCTCAACAATTAACTTCTTAACCTTTTCGAAAACCATATATTCACCTCCTTCCAAAGGATGGTTTTTGTTTATATATATAATATTATAAGCTTGAACGACCAGATTTATAAGGTCACTCAAAACATATATTATTACATTACCAATCCACCGTCAATATCTATTACTTGGCCCGTAACATAAGCAGATTCTTCTGATGACAGGAAAGCTACTACGTTTGCAACTTCTTCCGGCGTCCCAAACCTTCCAAGTGCAATCTTTTCCAAGTACTTTTGCTTCAAGTCGTCAGGTAATATTTCCGTCATGTTACTTTCTATTAGTCCCGGTGTAACAACATTGCAAGTAATAGCTCTTGCCGCAAATTCTTTGGCTGTTGTCTTAGTAAGGCCTATCAGTCCTGCCTTTGAAGCAGAATAATTAGCCTGCCCAGGATTGCCATACGCACCAGCAACAGAAGATATATTTACTATTCTTCCATAGCGTTTCTTCATCATAACCTTAGCAGCTGCTTTAGTGCATAGAAATGCACTTTTAAGGTTAACATCAAGTACGGTATCCCAATCCTCCTCTGACATTAAAGCCATGGGTTTATCTCTGGTGATTCCTGCATTATTTACTAAAATATCAATGCCACCAAAAGTATCTAGGGCTGTTGATATAAGGCTTTTAACATGTTCAGCCTTAGAAATATCTCCAACATGACAAGCAACCTTTATGCCCATTTCTTTGAGTTCTTCACCTGTTTTAAAAACAGTATCAGAGGTGGCATTAAGTACTACATTTGCACCGAGCTTTCCAAGCTTTATAGCAATTGCCTTGCCAATTCCTCTTGAAGAACCAGTTACAATGGCAGTTCTTCCATTAAGTTGCATACTGTCTCCTCCTAAAAATTATTCTGCAATTAATATACTTAAGCTATGTAGTAGCCAAACTATATATAATCAATAACATACTATCCAAATATTTTTGTAAAGCAACATTACTCTTATTGAGTACTATAATGCTTGCAGCTCTGCTAACGTATTATTCAGTGACTCGAGGTTTTCAACATTGAGTGTTTTTGCCTCTTTATCAATTTTCTTGATAAAACCGCTCAATACCTTACCAGGACCTATTTCTACAAATGTATCAACGCCATTAGCGAGCATTGTTCTGATGCAGTTCTCCCATAAAACTGATGTACTTACCTGCTTGATAAGTAAATCCTTAACAGCATTTTTATCTGTTATACTCTGCGCAGTAACATTTGTTACAACTGGTACCTGAATATCATTGAGAGTAACCTTCTCAAGCTCCTGCGCTAGCTTTTCTCCTGCAGGCTTTAAAAGACTACAATGAAACGGTGCACTGACCGGCAGCATCATAGCACGTTTAGCGCCTTTTGCCTTTGCAAGCTCATTTGCCTTTTCAACCGCTGCAACCTCACCGGCTATTGCAAGCTGACCTGGACAATTGAAGTTTGCAGGCTCAACAACTCCTACTTCTGATGCCTCTTTGCAACACTCAATAACATCTTCGTTTGAAAGATTAATTATTGCAGACATAGCTCCTACTCCTACCGGAACTGCTTCCTGCATGTACTTGCCTCTCTTTTTGACCAATGCAACAGCATCAGCAAAGCTCATTGTGCCAGCTGCTACATGTGCACTATATTCGCCAAGGCTTAACCCTGCTACATAATCAGGTTTTATACCCTTTTCCAGCAGTGGCTGCATACAAGCTACACTTGTTGTAACTATCGTAGGTTGAGTATTTTCAGTGATTTTTAAGGTTTCATCATCACCTTCAAAAATCATTTTCTTTATATCAAAACCTAGCACCTTAGTGGCTGTTTCAAATATATCATTTGCACTCTTATATTCTTGGGCTATTTCTTTTCCCATGCCAACATATTGTGCTCCCTGACCAGGGAATACAAATGCTATTTTCCCCATAATATTACAATCCCTTCCAAGGCAATCCCAAAAAAACACAACTAATATAAAGCATCCTATATTGGTAGCCTTTTATAATTAAATTTAAATATTTGAAATTAAATACACCATTTGAGTAAAGCAGAACCCCAGGTCAAGCCACCTCCAAATCCTACAAGAACAAGGTTATCTCCATTTTTGAGCTTACCTTCTCTAAAGGCCTCGTCCAATGATACAGGAATTGATGCTGAGGAAACATTCCCATATTTATGGATAATATAGTGTAGCTTATCATCTGAAACTCCTAGCTTTTTGATTGCTCCGTCAATAATTCGGGTGTTTGCTTGATGTGGAAAAATGAATTGGATATCTTCAATTGTCATATTTACGTCTTCAATAACTTTCTTTGTAGCAGAGGACATTGCTTTTACTGCAAACTTAAATACTTCCTGACCGTCCATCCAAAGGCTGTTGTATTTACCGTTTACTCTTTTTGCTTTTTCTTCTTCATTCACATACAAGTTTGGAATTGTAATGAATTTTCCGTTCTCACCATCAGAACCAAGATAGGTGTTCAAAATTCCAAACCCTTCTGGAACCTCACTTAGTACTGCGGCTCCCGCAGCATCACCAAACAATATGCAAGTATTTCTGTCTTTCCAATCAACTACTCTTGATAAGCCTTCACAGCCAATAACAAGAGCGTTTTTTTGTGTGCCGCTCAGTAAAAATTTATGAGCTACTGTCATTGCAAAAATAAAGCCTGAACATGCTGCATTTAAGTCAAATGCAATTGCATTACTTGCACCAATCGCCCCTTGAATGAGGCAAGCAGTACTCGGAGTCATATAGTCTGGTGTATCTGTTGCAACAACAATTAAGTCTATTTCTTGGGCCGAAAGCTTTGCACTTTCAAGTGCACTTTTTGCTGCATCAACACCCAGCATATATGCTTCCTGCTTATCATCTAAAATTCTTCTTTCTGAAATGCCTGTTCTTTTTATAATCCACTCGTTAGAAGTATCAACACTCTTCTCCAAGTCATAATTTGAAATAATCTTTTCTGGTACTTTGCTGCCGGTCCCAATAATTCCAACATTTTTAGTTGGTATCATCATCGGCTAATTCCACCTCCTTATCTTGAAAATTATTCCTAATCACCTCAACAACGTTATTTTGAACTAACGGAATTGCTCTCTTAAGAATACAGTTTCTAATTGCTTTTGCCCCTGAAGAGCCATGGCTTTTTATTACCAGTCCATTAACACCTAGTACTGGAGCACCTGGAACCTCATCTGGATCTATCTTTTTCTTAAAACCTTTAAAAGTAGGCTTTATGAGTAGGTAACATATTTTGGTAATAATATTTGCTGTAAATATATCTTTCAATTCTGACACAAAGAATGCTCCTGCACCCTCATATGTCTTTAGAGCAATATTGCCCACAAAGCCATCGCTAACAACAACATCAGCTACTCCCTTTGGGATTCCATTGCCTTCAACGTTTCCAATAAAATTAATCTCATCAGACTCTTCCAGTGTTGCAAAAGCCTGCTTTATTGAATCGTTTCCTTTTTTATCTTCTGAACCAACGTTCAAAAGACCAACCTTAGGTCTGTCAAAACCATACAATAGCTTCATATACAATGAACCCATTTGTGCAAACTGCAAATAATTAATTGGACGACATACTGTATTCATTCCAGCATCAATGATCAAGGTCATGCCCTTTCTGCTAGGAACAAGTGCTGGCAGCGACGGTCTGTCTATACCTTTAATTCTACCGACTATTAGTAGTGCACCCGTCATAAGAGCGCCTGTATTTCCAGCAGAAATAAAGGCATCCACCTTTTTTTCCTTTAACATTCTGAGCCCAACTACCATAGAAGAATCCTTTTTGCCTCTAATAGCTTTTGTAGGAACATCTTCACCTGTAATTATCTCAGACGCATGTACTAAACTGATTCTAGAAGTATCAAATTTCTTTGTTGCAAGTATACTTTGTATTGTATCACTATTCCCAACTAGGGTTATGTTAAAGCCTTCCTTCTTATTTATAGCTTCAATGCAACCATCAACAATTGCCTTTGGTGCATTGTCGCCTCCCATTGCATCGACGAGTATATTCATAGTTTCACGCTCCATATTATTCTTCCTTAGTTTTAATGTTAGTTTTATCTATAGAGACAAGTATAAACTTCCCTCTAAAAACTTCAACATTTTTTTCATATATTTTGACCCAAACTATAAATCTACTGCCCTTTTTCTGCCTAACCTCGGCTTTTGCTATTATCTTAGCTCCTGCATACACAGGTATTTTATACTTGATGCTAGCTACACCAACAAGCGCAACATGTGCATCAATCACAGCAATAGCAAGGGTCTCAGCTAGTGAATAAATAAAATGTCCTCTAACTATTTGTGTCTTTTCAAATGCCATAGCACTATTTGTCTCCATAAGTGATATAGCACTCTGCCCAAGATTCAGATCAATGAGCTCTCCAATGAATTCCTTGCTTTCGAGAGATTTTAACTTGTCATGACTGTTCTCAGCCACTGTCTTAATTCTTTCTCTGAGTTCGGGTATTTGGAGCTCAAGTCTATCTAATCTTATTGTTGGTACACTACACTTGAAAAAATCAGCCAACTCCTCGTCGGTTAAAAACGGATCATATTTAATTTTTTCAAGCAGAATTTTCTGTCGTTGTTTTTTGTACAATGACGGCCTGCTCACAATGTACCACCTCATTTAGATTATAATTATTACCAGATACTAAGTGTTGATAACAAGAGTATATCGTATTTCTTTTGTTATTGCAACTATTTTCCTAAATAAATTGAACAGAAAAACATTTAGGGCAGTCAAAAGGGACACTCAAAATTGAGTATCCCAAAATTTCGTTCATATATTCATATTTATATTTCTTCCGGCTTAATAAGCTTAATATTTCGAACAAAGAAGTCAATCCCAGAATAAATGGTCACTACCACAGCAATAAACATAAGGTATACATCTACCGGTATATCAGTAAATAAGGAAAATGGGAAATTATTAAGAAGCGCAACAGATACCGCTATTGTCTGACATACCATCTTAATCTTCCCTGATGTGTTGGCAGCCACTACTTGACCTTCTCCTGCAGCAACTAATCTTAACCCAGTAACTAAAAGCTCTCTTGATATAATAATCATTGCAGCCCAGCTCGTAACAACGTCTCTTTGTACAAGAGCAATCAACGCAGCAGTGATTAATAGCTTATCTGCAATTGGGTCAAGGAATTTACCAAAAGCAGTTACTTGCTTTCTTTTTCTAGCAATATATCCGTCCACTCCATCAGTACTAGCAGCTAAAATAAACAATACAGCTGCAATATAGTTACCATATTCAGATATGAATTTGTTTATAGCTAACATCTCTTCTTTCATAAATGCAAATAGAGAAAAATTCACAGTTGCATCTGGAATGGGTACCAGAAATACCATAAATATCGGTACAAGTATTATTCTAGAAATTGTAATCTTATTGGGCAAATTCATTGGTTACCTCTCCTATCAAATCATAATCCTCTGCATTTAATATCTTAACGTCTACAAATGTTCCAATATTTAATGGTTCAGGGCTAGTAAAGTATATAATGCCGTCAATCTCTGGAGCCTCAAACTGAGTTCTGCCAAAATAGAATATACCATCATCAGCAATGCCCTCTACTATAGCTTTGTAAGTATTACCCAATCTCAGCATATTCTTTTTTGTGCTTACCTCATTTTGAAGAGAAAGCAGTTGTTTTTGCCTTTGGAGCTTAATATGCTTCTTTATCTGATTTTTCATTTTATAAGCAGGTGTACCTTCTTCCTTTGAATAAGTAAACACACCTAACCTATCAAATTCAAATTGCTCTACAAATTCTTTCAATTCTTCAAAATCTTGCTCTGTTTCTCCAGGGAAGCCTACAATTAAGGAGGTACGAATAGCTATTTCTGGTACTCTCTCTTTAAGCTTATTTAGAATATCTCTTGTTTGCTCAGCCGTTCCCCTTCTTCCCATGGTCTTGAGAATGTTGTCCGATGCATGTTGTATTGGTATATCTATATATTTACAAACCTTTTTGTTATTGGCAATTTCATCGATAAGCTCATCAGTAATCTCTTCTGGGTAACAATATAAAAGTCTTATCCACTCTATTCCATCTATCCTTGATATTTCACGAATCAATTCCGGCAGTTTCTTCTCACCATATAAGTCAACCCCATACCTAGTAGTATCTTGAGCTACAAGAATTAATTCCTTTGTGCCATTATTAGCTAGTATATTTGCTTCCTTTATGAGAGATTCCATCTTTCTGCTTCTGTACTTACCTCTAAGCGAAGGTATTATGCAATAAGTGCAATAGTTGTCACACCCTTCTGCTATTTTTAAATAGGTAGTATGCTTCTGCGTAGAAGTAACCCTTTCTTCATCAAGATAGTCTGTTTCATCTAACTTACCGTAGAGTACAGTTTTCTCTCCATTATACGCCTTGTTTATTACCTCAGCAATATCCTTATAATTACCCGTTCCCAATACAGCGTCCACTTCAGGAATTAAATCAAGTATCTTCTCCCTGTAGCGTTCTGCCATACAACCAGTAACGATCAATACTTCACAGCCCTTTTCCTTTTCCTTGGCCATTTCCAAAATGGTATTGATAGATTCCTGCTGGGCTGATTCTATAAACCCGCAAGTATTGACTATCAGTACATCAGCATTCTCTTTATCATTAACGATTTCGTACTGTGCGCCTTTAAGTAAACCCAACATAATCTCACTATCAACCAGGTTTTTGGGGCACCCCAGCGAAATAACGCCTATTCTTTTGTTCAAAATATACACCTCAAATAATTACTTTAACTATATTTTACTCAAATTTTCTAACTTTACAAAGCTAAATTAAAAAAACCTCAGTCTTACAAAACTTAGTTTAAAAAACCTCAATAAAAATTATTTAATAATCGCGCAATAATGTCAATATCTTTCACGCAAATTACAAAAATTTTCACTAAAAAATGAGTAAAAGCATATACTTTAAAGTCATTAATTTCTATATTAAGTAATTTTAGTTTATAAATATAAATTCTTCTATGTCATAAAAGCTGTATCTCAAAATCTATATCTCAAAATTTATATCTTTCATAAAACTCTATATCTTAAACTCTATATCACTTGTACTATAATACAGCCATAGTTAAATATAATATATTTAATCTTCTGCTGACGTTTTATATTCAATTAGCCTCTCTACCGCAGAAGAAATCTGAGAGTATTCAAAACCTCTTGCTGCCAAAAAGTTCTTCATTTTGAGAATAAGTTTATCATCAAAATCAGTATATTTGGAATACTTCTTTTTAAGAAGAGTGTAAGCAACATTTTCATCTTGCTGTTCCTGTCCACTCAATGCTTGATCAATAATGCTGTCTTCTATCCCTCTATGTTTAAGCTCCATTCTCATCAAGCGTGAGGACGTTGGCCTTAGTTTATTTCGGTCTGAAATAAAGCAGTTTGAATACTTTAGGTCATCTAAGTAATTTATCTCAATTAAATCTTCTATTACCCGGGAAATACAATCTTCCTCATATCCGAGTTGGAATAATTTCTGTTCAACCTCATAACAAGTTCTCATTTTAGTAGCAATATGCTTAACAGCATCAGCTTTTGCAGCAGCATATACTTCATAGTCAATGATATATTGTACTCTACTATCATCAATTTGGCAGCCTTCTGTAATATCCAAAATGCTTAATCTCTTTAGCGGTAAGCAGAATTGTTTCCCACCTTCTAAAGTTACCTGTGCATGAGACTTGACCTTTTCAATTGTGGTAATACTAACTACCTTCATTTATAACCCTCCCCAGTAATTGCGTCTACTTATTAAAATAGTGAAGAATATCTTAATTATAAAATTATTGTGTCTTAATTAAAACCATAAATAAGTAAATAAAATTCTTATTAATAAATTATTGTGTCTATATTTTTTAGCTCTGCCACCTGTGGCTTTGGAACTTTATGGTTTATTTGTATTAAAGTAGTTGAAAAAATACTAAGCATACTATATATTATTACTTATGGAAATTTATGTTTATGTTCAACATTAGTAAAACCTGCTAATCCGACAAGAAAGGGGTACAAATTTGTGAACAGGTATAAAGATACCAAGTGTACAAAGATTTGGAACTTTGCTTCGGATAAGGTAACCTCAAATACAACAGAATACACGGCTTGGAAAAAATAATTATTAAGCGTGGTAGGCGAGGGCGAGTTTTATTCGCCTTAAATATAAACAATGAAAAGAGGAATGTTAAGAAATGAGATCAAAAAGAATTATATCAGTATTATTAACCCTAGCTATACTGTTAACTCTATCCGTATCGGCATTTGCAGCAACGACCAGCACTAAAACTATCACTTTCAATTCATATGCTACAGATGACATTGACTTCAAGGATTTGACTGCCACTGTAAGTGTAACAAATGTAGTATCACAGGAAAAGAAAGACTTCTCCACGTATTTGAGTGATGACAAGGTAACTATCTCCGGGAAAAATAGTACAGTTATCACATGTAAAGCTCCTGTTACTGTAACACTTCAGCCGAAAAAGGGTGAGAAAAACACTGGATATGCTTATATCGGAATATTTTATGACAGCAATATAAATCCTAAGGAGGCCGTCAAGTCAAACATGAAGTATTATGTACTTAATACAGTAGGTAAGCTTGAGTTTGATTATTCAAAGAAATTAAGTACTGCACCTAAAGAAGGTTTTTATGGTGTAGCTGATGGCAGCTCCATGAATATCACAAAAGCAGGTACATATGTATTGACAGTTGGTCACGTAACAGGTATTAATGATTCGGATATACCAAAGAATTTTTTATTCATAGTGGTCGAAGGCAACGCGTCGGATGCTAAGGAAATTAAAGCCACATCAGTAACACTAAGCAAGACAACAGCTACGCTTACCAAAGGTAAAACAGTTACATTAACAGCAACAGTGAAACCTGCTAATGCAACCAATAAGGCTGTCAAATGGACATCCTCCAATACAAAAGTAGCTACTGTAGATGCAAAAGGTAAAGTAACCGCAAAGTCAAAAGGTACGGCAACGGTAACCTGTAAGACTGTGGATGGTAAAACAGCCACATGTAAGGTTACAGTAAAATAGTCCAGTAGTGTTTTATTTGCCTTATAAATCGAATTTAATATAAGACTGATAAAGAAAATACCCTCAGAGGTTTTGGTTTTAAAATACTCTGAGGGTATTCTTTTATTAAAAATAAAATATCATTTTAATCTGCTGCTACTAATATCTGCTTAAACTGATTACTGCTTCTATTCTCAGAACTTAAGATAGTGCCTTTACAGTATCTAGTATACCTAACAAGATAACACTGATTATTCCGCATCCTCAACAAAAACTTCTTCTTCTTCGCTTGCTGGTGGTGTTGTAGCAGGCTTGAAATTCTCTCTAACCTTAGCTTCAATCTCATTGCAAATAGAAGTGTTTTCTCTTAAGAACTGCTTTGCATTTTCTCTTCCTTGGCCAATCCTCTGCCCAGCATAGGAGAACCATGCTCCACTCTTATTAACAATGTCCATATTAACAGCAATATCGAGGATACAGCCTTCCTTTGAAATACCTTCACCATATACGATATCGAATTCTGCTTCTCTAAAAGGTGGTGCGACCTTGTTCTTTACTACCTTAACTCTAGTCCTGTTACCCACAATCTCATTTGACTGCTTGAGTGCTTCGATTCTTCTAACATCAAGTCTAACAGATGAGTAGAATTTGAGAGCTCTACCTCCAGGTGTGGTTTCTGGATTGCCGAACATGATGCCTACCTTTTCACGAAGCTGATTAATAAATATTGCAGTAGTTCTGGACTTGCTAATAACACCAGCCAACTTTCTAAGTGCCTGGGACATAAGCCTAGCCTGAAGTCCTACGTGTGCATCACCCATCTCACCATCAATTTCGGCCTTTGGTACCAAGGCTGCAACAGAGTCAACAACTATAACGTCTATAGCGCCACTTCTAACAAGTGCCTCTGTAATCTCAAGAGCCTGTTCACCGGTATCAGGCTGAGAAACGATAAGATTCTCTATATCTACCCCAAGTTTCTTTGCATATACTGGGTCAAGCGCATGTTCTGCATCAATAAAAGCAGCTTCTCCGCCCGCTTTTTGAGCCTGTGCAATAATATGAAGTGCAACTGTTGTCTTACCTGAGGATTCAGGTCCAAACACTTCAACAATTCTTCCTCTAGGTACTCCACCTACACCGAGAGCAATGTCCAATGACAACGCTCCAGTTGGTATGGCTTCTATATTCATGTGGGAATTCTCTCCCAACTTCATAACTGCACCTTTACCAAACTGCTTTTCTATCTGGCCTAGCGCCATCTCAAGAGCCTTTTTCTTTTCTAACATGGGGAACCTCCTCACAATTATCGAACATTTGTTCTTATTATATATTTCTTTTACTATTTAGTCAAACGTTTTTTTAGAAATCTTCCAAAATATTTATTCTTAAATGAAACCGCCTCCGGAACCTTGAATAACATGGTAAAACCAAAGTACACCAAACAACCCACTGCAACTACTGTCACCATTGCACCAATTTCACTGAGCTTCAATGAAAGAGTAAACCCTCTAGTAAAATCAATGGCAATCCACTTATTCATCAAGAACACAACCACTCCCATAACACTTGCTGCAGCAAGCAATCTCAAACCATAAAATGTAAGGCTTTTCCACTGCATACCCTTCATCTTTCTTGATAACAAGTACATCATAACCAGCATATTTACAACGCTTTGAATTGAATAAGCAAGTGACATACCCGCAGGTCCTAATCCTGTCTTGAATACAAATATATTACAAAGTATAAAATTTAGGAAAATAGAGCCTGCTCCCACGTATAGCGGAGTCTTGGTATCATTGCTAGCATAGAAGGCCCTATTGAGCAGTGCTAACATTGATTGTCCAACAATTGCCACAGTAAAAAGCATCAGTATGGAAGCTGCCATAATAATTCTCTCGGCATCAACATTACTTCCCCATTTGTAGACAACACTTATTACTGGCTGTGGAATAACAAGAAGCGCAACTGCTGACGGTATGATCAGATAAAGGATTGTCCTGAAGCCTTTTAGCATAATATCTTTGAATTCACTAGTATTGTTAAGCGAAAGCTTCTCAGAAAGAGTTGGCAAAAGTGCTGTCCCTAATCCCATTGCAAATATACCATATGGGAGCTGCCACACCTCATTTGCACAATTGTATGCAGTGATACTACCCTGTGAAAACGAGGACGTAAAGGTCAGAGAAATGACAATGTTTATCTGGGCAACTGCAGAAGCGCCCAAAGATGGTATAGCAAGCTTAAATAGTCGTATAAAACCCTCGTCCTTTAAATAAATCTTGGGCCTGTAAAACTTAAAGTTTGGTAGTGCAAAGGAAATCTGTATTATGAAATATACTACTGCGCTTGCCAAAACTCCATATGCAACGTATTTTACGCCAAATCGGCTTAATGCAAAAATACTCAGTGCTGTGCCAAGATTATATATTGAAGGGCCGTATGCAGCAGCTGCAAAACGTTTGTAAGAGTTAAGAACTCCGTTTGTCATACCAGCCAGCATCATAAATCCAACAGATGGGAAAAGAATTCTTGTAAGGTATATTGCATCTTCCCTGACAGTACCTTGCAATCCCTGTGCAGTCAGTTGAATTATTTGCGGTGCAAAAATTACACCCAAAAAGCTTACAACTGCCATTGTCAAAAATACCACATTAATAAATGAGCCAACTGCCTTCCAGCCTTTTTCCTCTTCATCTTTGGCTAAATAACCTGAAAGAATTGGGATAAGTGCTGCTGAGATAGCCCCTCCTATCAGCATATTGTACATCAAATCTGTAGTACGGAATGCTGCCAAAAGGGCATCTGATTGGTGCGCTGTAAGCAAATTGTTAATGAGTATGGTTCTAAGGTAGCCAGTTATTCTGCTGACTACTAAAGAAGTCATTACGATAACAGCAGCACCCGTAATTTTTTTACTATTTGAGTTCAAGTGACTCCCTCCAGACTGTTCTAGACCAGCCGTTTCTTTTGTGTGTATTATAACGAAGCAATACAAAATTTCGGCTGTAGAAAAGTTATATTTATTCGTTAATTTATCTCCAACCCCAAAACATGCCTTCTTATCATATCAAATACATGTAATGCAGTTACGTTTCTAATTCGGTTTCTGCTACCCCACAAATTTAGCTGTTTGATAACCGTTCCATCTTTTGATGCCAATGCTACAAATACAAGCCCAACTGGCTTTTCAGGTGTTCCACCGTCCGGTCCCGCTATACCTGTAACCGATACCGCTATGTCTGTTGCTAGTTTCTCTCTAATCCCCTCTGCCATTTCAGCAGCGGTTTGTTTGCTAACAGCCCCATACTGAGAAAGTGTTTCCTCTTTGACACCTAATAAATCACTCTTTGACTGATTGGAATAAGTGACACTTCCGCCCATAAAGACTTTTGAAATACCCGGAATATTGGTAAGTATCTCCGAAACAAGGCCACCTGTACAAGATTCAGCAGTAGCAATAGTAATATTTTTCTCCAAAAGTAGTTTTGCAGCAACTAAGTCCAGAGGTTCGTCCTCTAATGAGTACAGTGCGTCACCTGTTCTCTTTTTGATTTCAGAAAGCATAGGACTGATTATTTCATCAGCATTCTCACCAGGATTAACCCTTGCAGTAAGCCTTAATGTAACCTCTCCATCCTTGGCATACGTGGCTAAAGTGGGATTGGTCTGCCCATCAATCAAATCAAGCAGCATATCCTCTAATGCTGATTCGCCTATCCCAAATATACGCAAGAATTTGGATTCAAGCTTGAAATCGCACTTTTCCATGAAATAAGGCATTACCTGTTCATCAAACATAGGTTTCATCTCTGATGGTGGTCCAGGCAACATAATTACTACCTTTTCTCCATTTTCAATAATACAGCCAGGTGCGGTTCCATTATTATTTTTCATAATAATGCATCCCTCTGGGAAATATGCCTGCTTTTCATTATTTATTGTCATTGATCTATGGAGGTTTTCAAAGAAACATTTTATTTTTGTAAGACTTTCTTGGTGGAGCACTAGCTTTTTGCCCATAAGCCTTGATACAGTTTCTTTTGTAAGATCGTCCTGGGTTGGTCCAAGTCCACCTGTCGTAATTACAACATCACATCTTTCCAGCGCTAAAGAAAGGCTTTTCTCCAATCTTTCAGCATTATCACCAACAACTGTATGATAATATACACCAACTCCAACCAATGGAAGTTTAGAAGAGATGTATTGTGCATTTGTGTTTGTAATCTGTCCCATGAGCAGTTCAGTGCCAACAGCTAATATTTCAGCTTTCATAAAATGTCATCCCCTTAAAGTAATAAATATGCATGACTTATTACATATTAGTATTCTTAACTATAATATTATATCAGTATATATTTGAAATAGTAAGAGAGATGAGAAAAATGAAATGTAGAATAATTATATACCAATTATTTACATTTATCAATACTAATTTGTTGCTACAACTATCCATTTTAGGTGTAAAATATTGCACATTTTAAATATGTAAATATTAACTAAACAAAATAGTACAATATTTTATATTTATTTCCATTTTTTCATTACATTAGTTATAATATAATTAATATAAGTTAAAAAATACAAAGGGGTTGATGGTTATAAATAGTAATATTGCTACTTTTAATAAGCTTCTAGACAATGTGGAAAAAGTAATCGTTGGTAAGCGCAGCGAAATCGAACTAGCTATAATTGCTTTACTATGTGGAGGCCATGTATTGATTGAGGACGTTCCAGGCGTTGGCAAAACAAGTCTTGTTTCTGCACTTTCGAAGTCTATTTCAGCGTCCTTCAAGAGAATCCAGTTTACTCCGGACATTCTTCCTTCTGATATTACTGGCTTTTCGGTTTTTAACCCAAAATCAGGTGAATTCGAATTCAGAAACGGAGCAATAATGTGTAATATTGTTCTCGCTGATGAAATAAATAGAACTACTCCCAAAACTCAGGCAAGCTTGCTTGAAGTTATGGAAGAAGGACAATTCACTGTTGATGGTACTACATATAAGCTTCCAAAGCCATTTATGGTTATGGCAACCCAAAATCCAATTGACTACCTAGGCACGTATCCCTTACCCGAAGCCCAAATGGATAGATTTTTGTTAAAAATATCTTTAGGATATCCTCATTCTAATGAGGAAACTTACATTCTTTCTCAGTATCTCAAGCAAAATCCTCTAGATAGCATAACGCCGGTTATTGATATTGCAGAAATTCTGGACTTGCAACAGCAGGTAAAAAACGTTTATATCGATAACACTTTATTAAATTATGTCGTTGAAATCATTAATCTTACCAGAAAAAACGAAAACATACTTTTGGGTGCCAGTCCTAGAGGCTCATTAGCTCTATGCAAGGCAGCTCAAGCATTAGCATTGATTAAAGGCAGAGACTATGTTCTTCCGGAGGATATCAAAAGAATGATAATTCCTACCCTTTCCCATAGAATAATATTAAAGCAAGAAGCAAAGCTCAAAAAGAAGAATGTTATTGAAATTTTATCTTCAATAATAAATAGTGTCTTTGTACCATTGGTAAATAGCTATGAGAAGAAATAGGATTGTTTTTCTTTTATTAATAATTGTATCAATTGTTTTTCTTTATAATAGAAGCGGAAAAATAGCATTTTTGCTTTTTAATTCTCTGCTTAGTTTGTTATTGGTTTCTATTGGCTATGCCTATTATGTCTATCTTAGATTCAAATATGTACAAAAAATCGATAAGTCTGTCATTACTAAGGGTGATAAAGTACACCTAAATATGCTTATGTGTAATGAAGATTTTATAGTTTATCCTTTCATTCATATATCTTTCTTCGGCAATTCAATTCTAAATGACAAAGACTTAAACCACAACCTTTATTTAAAGCCTCGTTCAAAGGTTGATATTGATTTAGAGCTTGAGTTTAAATACCGTGGTGAGTATGAAATAGGTATTAATAAATTCTATGTAGAAGATTTTTTAGGCTTAGTAAGGTTCAGGTATAGATTACTAGAAACAAAAAAGATTGTTGTTAATCCCAGAATTATATATTTTGATAAGTTTAATCTCATTCCAGAATACACTGCAGATATGAACGCTGGCACAGATGGCCGCTTCGAAGATACTACCTCCATTAAGGATATAAGAAAATATGAGTATGGTGATAGTTGTAAACGTATTCATTGGAAGCTATCCGCAAAGAAAAATGCTTTACTTGTCAAAAATTTTCAATGTCTTACATCAGAGAATATTAGTATAATATTGGATTATCAAAAAAATACATTTGATAACGAAACCAATTCAATGATTGAGGATACTTTAGTAGAAGCAACAATTTCGCTTATATACTATTATGTTAATAGGTCTATTCCTGTAAACTTAATTGAATTTAGAAATAAACTTGAGTTAATCCCGGTATCGTCATTTTCACAATTTAATAGTGTATATAAATATTTAGCTACTGTTAATTTCCAACAGACAATACCCGTAGAAAATATTTTAGAGTTATATTCATTTAGTGAAAACAAATTAAAAGACACCATAATTATTACCAGCCACCTTACTGTTGAACTTTACAATACTATTTTTAATACTAAAATGGCAGGCGGAGATATCTGTGTGATCTGCGTAACAGGTAATAAGGAAGGTATTCAAACTATTAAGGATATTAAAATGATATTTGACAGCCTTTTTGACATAGGTGTAAATGCTTATATTCTCTATCCTGGGTGTGACATAAAACAAGCTTTAGGAGCGTAATAACATGAAAAAGACAAAATTGTTAGATACAATTGCATACTGCATTCTGACAATACTGATATCATATAGTCTGTGTCAGTCCATTTGGTCATCCTTCTGTATGACGGAATCGATTAGTACCGAGCTGTTGGGTATTGTCATAATTATTTCTATTATGCTAATCCCCTTACTTTATAATAAAATCACCACACTAATAGGTTTATCAACTCTTTTTATCGGAGCAATAGCCTATTTGTTTTATCTCTCCTCCACCCTTGGAACTAGAGGCATTTTTAACTTCTTGGATAATTATACCTTTTGGATAATTGATACCGTAAACGGGTATCTATATGAGGATAGACTTTTCATTCTATTGACAGAGATTTTTATAGCATTGTTTGTAACATTATTAATATATATCTTTACTGTGAAATTCTTTAATATATACGTTATTGCTGTTTTTGGTTGTAGTTTGTTTCTAAGTCAAATAATACTTAATTATTTGGCTAACGAATTTAGTTTTTATTTATTCATTGGATCATTTATTTTATTCTATCTGTTTGATGTGGCTAGAGTAAGAGCAAAAAAGTCCGGTTATAGCATAAAAAATAAAGTTTTATACTTAATCTATATTCTCCCTGTTTGTTTAATTACACTAATTGTTACTAATACAATGTCTTTTAGCAAAACTCCTGTCGAATTTGCATGGCTGAATGATAGAATTACCAGTATTGAGAACTATTTCGCCGGTACTCGTATAGAATCCTTTGATTCTTTCAGTCTATCAGGCGTTGGCTTTAACAGTAAGGGTGGCTTGCTTGGTGGAAATATAAATCCAGATAATATTCACGTAATGAATGTACGATCATCCTATTCTAATATATATTTAAAGGCGTACTCTCCCATACTTTATGATGGCAGACAATGGTATAATACCAATTCCGACTATGTTTCAGTTGATAATGAGAAAAATATCTATGGTGTTAAGGAAATAAGCGATGACGTTGAAGAATACAAGCTTGGGGCATTTACTAGAAAAACACCAATTTCTGGTTTATCTATTTCTGGTTTAGATAACTCTGGTCCTAGCTATGAAGTAGATTCTGATATTGATATTACCTTTGTAAACATGAGGACCAGATCCATTTTTGTTCCTGCTAAAACACATGAAATAACATTTAAGCAAGCACAGCCATTGTTAAAAAATAATGAGGGTATTCTCCTTCTCCAAAAAGCAAAGGAAAAAGATTTCAAATATTCCGTAAATTACACAAATTTAAATCTTACTGATACAAATTTTATAGAGAGTATCAGAAAAAGCCACAGGGGTATGTATGCTGATTATAAGAAGTCAATCTCAACTATCAATGTCAGATACGAAGGTGACACCAATGACCTAGACACACTTATTAAAAGGTCTGACAACATATACAATACCTATTTGACATTGCCTAATACCATTCCCCAAAGGGTTTATGACCTCGCTGAGCAAATAACAAAGAACTCCAAGAATGATTATGACAAAGCAAAGGCCATTGAGAATTATCTATCAACAAATTATGTATATACCCTAAAACCGGGTAGAGTACCTCGTAATAAAGACTTTGTTGATTATTTTTTGTTTGATAACAAAAAGGGATACTGTACCTATTATGCTAGCTCTATGGTTGTAATGCTTAGGAGCATTGGCATTCCAGCTAGATATGTTGAAGGTTATATTCTGCCTCCAACCGATAACAAAGGTATTTACAAGGTAACCTCAAAACAAGCTCATGCATGGGTGGAGGTTTACTTTGAAGGTTTTGGCTGGATTCAGTTTGAACCCACCTCACCATTTGTAGCAAATATGTATGAAGGTACAAATCAACCAGTTCGTATAGATTCCTCTATGTCAGGGACTAACTATGTAGATTATTTAGAAATGATAAAGAAATACGGAAATAAACAAAATGACTTTGATATTGTAACCGAACCCACAGATACTGAAGGTGATGACGATAATACCGCTTTAAAAACAATAATAGGTTTAATTGTAGAAGTTATTCTGGGTCTTGTCATACTCGCAACTAGAAATAAACTCAAGCATACCTTCATGTTCAAGAAATTACGAAAAGCTAACCCAAATAAGGCTGTATTAATGTCATTTGAATACATGTTCTCTATACTTTCCATACAGGAATTGGCTATTAATGCTGCTGAGACCCCATCTCAATATGGCTTCAGGGTAGAAAAATTCCTTGACTTTAGGGGTAATTCCTCTAATAAAATTGACTTTAGTAAAGTAATGAACTATTTCATTACCGCTAGATACACTCAAAATGATTTATCAGAAGAAGAAAAACTAAGCGTAATAAACTGTATACAAGTCTTGCTAATAATAACAAAACAACGAATTGGTAAGAGAAAATACTATTTTATGAAGCTAATAAGAGGTAAGATTTAGTATGAGGGCGTAGCCACTATGCCCTCATATATCAACTGAAAGAAGTCTTTTCTGCCGCTAGCTTCAAGCGATTAGAATCAAGTGATTAGCATCAACGATAGCGGCAATCTAAAGCGTCAAACGACATACGTAATCTATATTTCGCCGTGTCTTAATAGATATCATTTATGTGATATAATTATATTGATTTCTAATACAAAGAAAGGATTGATTAGATGAGAGCGTTATTTATAGGTGGTACCGGCATTATAAGCTCGGCAATAACCCAGGTTTTGCACAAGTATGGATGGGATTTGTATCTGTTGAATCGAGGTAACAGAAATGAAAGTCTACCAGAAGGTACAAAAATCTTAAAATGTGACATCAATGATGAAAATGCTGTTTCGGAGCTAATAAAAGAATTGCATTTTGATGTTGTTGCTGATTTTATTGCATTTACACCAGACCATATTGAGAGAGATATAAGGTTATTTAACGGAAAAACAAGTCAGTATATCTTCATTAGTTCAGCATCTGCTTATCAGAAGCCGCTGTCACACTATAATATTACTGAATCTACCCCACTATCCAATCCATATTGGGAGTATTCGAGAAATAAGATAGCTTGTGAAGAAAGATTGATGCAGGAATATCGTAATAATGGCTTCCCTATCACTATAGTTAGACCAAGCCATACCTATGATAACCGCAGGATTCCTCTAGGTGTACATGGATCAAATGGCAGTTGGCAGGTTGCAAAGAGAATGCTTGAGGGCAAACCAGTTATTATTCATGGTGATGGTTCTTCACTCTGGACCCTTACCCATAATACTGACTTTGCAAAAGGTTTTATCGGACTTATGGGTAACATACATGCTATTGGCGAAGCTATACATATTACTTCTGACGAAAGTCTAACGTGGAATCAAATATATCAGATAATTGCCGATGCGCTTGGTGTTAAGCTAAAAGCAGTTCACATTTCTTCAGAGTTTTTAAGTATTTGTGGAAGCAAGTATGATTTTAACGGTTCACTTATCGGAGATAAATCAAATACCGTTGTATTTGATAATTCCAAGCTAAAAAGGCTGGTTCCTGGCTTTAATGCAACTATTAGGTTTGATCAAGGTATAAGGATGCTGCTGGATAATGTTTTAAGCAATCCTCATTTACAGCAAGCTGACCCTGACTTTGATGCATGGTGCGATAAGGTTATAAGTACATATCAAGGGGCATTAGAGAAACTACAGTAGAACTACAATAGGAAAATAAAGTTAAAAGTATGATGTAAAATAGTCTAGTAAATAATAATGCCAAATCAAATATAAAGCGTATAACTCTCAGGTTATACGCCTTATTTATTCAAAACTGATATATCATATAGCAAGAGAGCGGATAAATATCTTGTTAGTTATAAACCTCATTACACTCAAGAACCTTAATGCCATTGGAAATAAGTACCTTAATAGCTGCATCTGCATTCTCTACTCTTAGAATAACAAACGCTTCATTTCCACACTTTCCAACGAAAGCATACATGTACTCAATTCCAATTTTATTATCATTTAATATAATAAGTGCTTTTGATAGTCCTCCTGGTACGTCATCAACTCCAATAGCAATTACGTTGGTACAACTAACTGTGAATTCGTTTTCACAAAGTATCTTCTCCGCTTCCTCAGGTTTGTTCACAATTAGTCTGAGTATACCAAAGTCGGTTGTATCAGCGATTGACAATGCACTGATGTTAATATTGTTGTCTGCTAAAGTTTTTGTAACATCAGCCAAACGGCCTGATTTGTTTTCAAGGAAAACTGAAATTTGTTTTACAAGCATAGTCTCTACCTCCTATTATTTAGAGTTTATTTTTTAGTTTCTTCAAAAATATAGAATGGCTTAGTATCACTCTTTTTAAATACTCCTTTAAAGCTGTAATGATCACCATAAACCGCAGGTGCTCCATCAACTGTTACTGTCATAAGTTCAACTCCAGGTATGTGCAAAACTGTACCTGCTAGAATATTTGTACAGGTTCTTCCACCAGCACTTCCCGCATTAAACTGCTTTACAGTATCGCTTGAGATATCAATAGTAATAGCTTTTGAAGCCTTATCAAGCAAAGCCTTTGAGATTTGCAGTCCAGCTGGTTCCAACACTGTATTTATTGCCTTTGTAAGGTCAGTATCAAATACACTTTTCTCAACTGAAATGTGTTTAATCTCTTTTGGGTTATCATAGTCATTTGCATCAAAAAGATATAATTCCAAAGTCATACCCGTAAGGCTGACAGGGTTCGTACTAGAATCAGTAGTATTTGGCTTGGCCAGTGCTTCGGAACAATAATCATTAATGTCATTAACAAGTAACACTACACATATTCCCAACACTACCAAACAAATAATAAAAGGAGTAAAAATCTTTAAATTCTTCATAAGTTTCCCCCTGTAATAGCTATATACCTTAAGGTAATTAACAATAAAAGCTTGTATAAAGCTTAAACCTTTCTTTTATCAATAACCCTCTTTGCCTTGCCTTCACTTCTTTCAATAGTTTTAGGTTCAACTAGCTTAATCTTGGCACTTATTCCAAGAGTACTTTCAATTTCTTTTCTAATCTTTCTCTCTATATCTTCTAGTTTTTTAACTTCATCCGAGAATAAGGCTGGTGTTATCTCAACTAGTATCTCCAGAGTATCTAAATTGTCTACTCTATCTACAATTAACATGTAGTGCGGTGCTGTTTCCCCAATTGCAAGCAATACGCTCTCAATCTGTGAAGGAAATACATTAACACCTCTGATTATTAGCATATCATCAGTTCTTCCGGTAACCTTTGTCATTCTAACCTCAGTACGTCCGCATTCACATACTTCGTAGTTGAGTGAAGAAATATCTCTGGTTCTGTATCTGATAAGTGGGAGACCTTCCTTTGTAATAGTAGTAAATACTATCTCTCCCTTTGAACCTGCTGGAAGTACTTCTTCTGTTTCAGGGTCAATTATTTCAGGAATAAAATGATCTTCTGGTATATGCATACCACATTGATGCATGCACTCACATGCAACACCAGGTCCAATTACTTCACTAAGGCCATAAATATCAATTGCCTTAAGACCCAGTCTTTCCTCTATTTCTCTTCTCATATTATCCGACCATGGCTCTGCACCAAATATGCCTGCTTTAAGGTTGAAGTCGCTAGGCTTCATGCCAAGCTCCGCCATTTCTTCAGCGAGATATAGTGCATATGATGGTGTACAAGCAATATGAGTAGTTCCAAAGTCCTTCATTAATGCAAGCTGCAACTTTGTATTTCCTGAAGAGGTTGGAACAACAGTAGCCCCAAACTTTTCACCACCATAGTGTGCTCCTAAGCCACCTGTAAACAAGCCATAACCATATGAAACCTGAAAAATAGACTCCTTGTCTGCACCTGCATTAGCAAGTGTTCTTGCCATAACCTCGGCCCAAACATCAATATCATTCTTTGTATAGCCGACAACAGTTTTCTTACCAGTAGTACCAGACGATGCATGAACTCTGATAATCTCACTCATAGGCGCGGCGAACAGTCCAAAAGGATATGTATCTCTTAAGTCCTGCTTGTAGGTAAATGGTAGCAGTTTCAAATCATCAACAGATTTGATATCCCCTGGTTCTAGACCCTTCTGCTTCATTTTTTCCCTGTATAGAGGTACATTATTGTATACCCTATTTACAGTCTTAATCAGTCTTTCTGACTGAAGCTTACGCATTTCCTCTCTGGACATGCATTCACATGCCTGATTCCAATACTTCATAAAAAAGCCCCCCAATTTTGATATTTAGTTATTTTTATAGCCAAACATCCCACCTAGGAATGGCTTTCAGGGTTTACGAAAACGCCCCACGCAAAAGCAATAGGCCAAAACAAATCATTTACATGTCAGTAAAAATACTAATAAAATCTTTGGCATTTCATTTCAAATATCTAGTTTCAAATTAAACTATTCTAAATTAATATATTATAAATATCAAATCCCAAAATTCTTTTAATTAATATTAAAAATAGTTGTATCCTGCTTCAAACGCCTTTATATTTATATCTAAAACCTTCTTTGGTACTACTTCATTGATTGCTTCTAGAAAAATTTCCTTTGAAATACCTGCTTGCTTAGCCATAACACCTAAAAGCACAATATTTACTGCTTTAATAGTTCCACACTGCTGTGCTATGCTAAGAGCATCAAGTGTAAGTACGCCATGCTTTTCTGTCAGCCCTTCTATTATATTTTCAGGGTACTTTGCCCTTCCAATAATTACAGGCATTGGATCAATTTTCTGGTCATTTATTATCATTTTACCATCTTTTTGTAAATAATCAATCCATCTAAGTGCCTCAAGCTGTTCAAACGCAATAATTATATCTGCCTCACCCTTTTCAACTAAAGGGGAATATACTTTTTTGCCAAATTTTACGTAGGTTACAACACTTCCGCCTCTCTGAGACATTCCATGTACCTCAGATACTTTTACATCGAAATCTAGCTTTAGTGCAACATTACCCAGTATTCTACTGGCAAGCAGTGTTCCCTGCCCACCAACACCAACTATCATAAGATTTAATTTTTCCATATTATCATTCCTTTCTGTGTATGTGCTTCGCACTCAAATATGCCTTGTCGCACATCCTATCAGCATTGCGCCATGTATATTTGCTACGTACAACTAATATGCCTTGTCGAACGCCCTATCTGCATTGTGCCATGTATATTTGCCTCGTACAACAAATATACCTTGTCGCACATCCTATCTGCATAACTACGCTTTTTCGATAGCACCAAAGTTACAAATCTTGGTGCACAGCTTACAACCAACACATAGTGCAGGATTAATTTGCAAACTGTCACCCTTGTCAACAATAGCAGGGCAGCCTATCTTCATACACATTCTGCACTTTTTGCACTTGTCAGTAATCTTCTGAACTCCTTCAAATTTAACATTCTTGAGCAATGCACAAGGTCTCTGTGAAATGATAACGGATGGTTCATCTGCAGCAGTTTCCTCTTTCACTACCTTTTCAAATTCCTTTATGTCAAATGGATCAACTACCTTAACTCTTTCTACTCCAACTGCCTTACAAAGCAATTCTAGATCAACCTGCTTTGTAGGCTCACCTTTTATCGTAAATCCAGTTGTTGGATTGTGCTGGTGTCCGGTCATACCAGTAATGGAATTATCCAGAATAATAACTGTAGAATTACCCTTGTTGTATACTATATCAATAAGTCCTGTAATACCAGAATGAATAAAGGTTGAATCGCCAATTACAGCCACTGTCTTTTTGCGGAATTCTGCGCCTCTTGCCATTTCCATACCGTGAGCAGCACTAACGCTAGCTCCCATACATACACAGGTATCCATACATTCATTAGGAGCTAAGGCACCAAGAGTATAGCAGCCAATATCTCCACTAACATTGAGCTTCAGCTTCTTGAGTACATAATACATACCTCTGTGTGGACATCCAGGGCACATTACAGGAGGTCTTACCGGAATAGGGGCAGTAATCTCTGATGGTTTATCAAGTGTGACTCCAAACAGCTTTTGCGCTAAGAACTGTGAGCTGTACTCACCCATAACAGTTAATTTTTCTTTACCAATAACACTGATACCCATTTTCTTTATTTGATTTTCAAAGAATGGTTCTAATTCTTCTACTACGTAAAGGGTCTTTACTTTTTTTGCGAATTCTTCAATTAGCTTTTCAGGTATAGGATGAACCATACCAATTTTCAAAACTGATGCTTCAGGAGCAGCTTCCTTAACATACTGATAGCATACTCCACTAGTAATTACACCAATATCGGTGCTGTTGTATTCAATAGTATTTAAATGACTAGTGTTACTGTATTCTCTGAGCTCTGCCATTCTCTTTTCGACAACAACATGTCTTTTTCTAGCCATGGCAGGCATCATTACGTTCTTTTCTGGATTTTTTATGTATTCCTTGAGTTGAAAAGCTTCCTTTTCTGACAGTTCTACCACACTCTGTGAATGCGATACCCTGGTAGTAAGCCTCACTATGACAGGACAATCAAACTGCTCACTTATTTGGAATGCCTTTTTTACATAATCCTTACACTCTTGGCTATCCGCAGGTTCTAACATTGGAACCTTTGAAGCTCTGGCATAAAATCTGCTATCCTGTTCATTCTGTGAACTGTGCATTCCAGGATCATCAGCAACCATTATTACAAGGCCACCATTTACTCCTGAGTAAGATACTGTGAATAATGGGTCTGCAGCAACATTTAGCCCAACGTGCTTCATGGCACAAATTGACCGTGCGCCCACTATAGAAGCACCAATTGCAACCTCCATTGCTACCTTCTCGTTTGGTGCCCATTCTGAATAAATATCATCATAAGTTGAAATGTACTCCGTAATCTCTGTACTTGGTGTACCTGGATATGCAGAAGCAACTGTGCAGCCAGCTTCGTATGCACCCCTTGCAACAGCTTCATTGCCTAGCATGAGCTTTTTCATCTATATATCATTCCTTTCGCTTCTTTAGCGGAAGAAAAGAGCTCTTAAGCTTCTAACCCCCGGCTATTTAATTATAAGTGTATATTCTTTAATATTATAAATTATAATGAAAACAAAGTAAATAAAAAAGCCTTGGTTTTAGCCAAGGCTCTAAGTATTTTCATTTCGGATTAATTTAAGTAGAATATCAATATCATATTGATGCAATTTCCTATTACAACAAGTTTCTGTTCCATTTTCATTTAAAATATCTATTTCGTTTGTATCCTTATTGGCTTCATCTTTCGAAAGATCGAGAACTTGGGAATGTAGTTTTTCAATAACTGTTTGCATATTTATTCACCGTCCTGTTTGTAAGCAAATCTTCAATCGAAATGCCAATAAAATTAATTATGTTTCTATAATAATAATCGTCATAAAATACTTTTGACTTAAGCTTATTTCCAAATTTTTCTTAAAAACTCATACTTTATTATATGACTAGTAAATATATTATGTTACTTGTGATTGTATTATAACTCCTCCTTCTTAACTTATCATTGTTGCAAAAGTTTTAGTGGTG
Organism: Bacillota bacterium; assembly: GCA_023439045.1. Lineage (GTDB taxonomy): Bacteria > Bacillota > Clostridia > Acetivibrionales > DSM-1351 > Ruminiclostridium. The sequence goes on from JAEXOY010000029.1 coordinate 33,345, forward strand.
AATTTAGGATTCCTTCCTTCACCTTAATGGTGTGGCAGGTTCATAAATGATAGAAATAAAGCTTTGTTCATTATTGTGCTATAAGTTTATGTGCTTGTGTTAACTAGATTAGTAGCTTAAAATATGATAAAATGTAATAGTATCTGCTTATCTCTGTCACATGAGAATTTGCTTTTGCATAAATTTGCTTTTACGTGAATTTACATGAATTTGCATGAATTTGCTGATACATGAATTTGCTGTTACTGAATCGTAAGTATATATGTAAGTAGAATACCTTACATTACGCCTATGTGATACAGTAAATACAAATACAAGAATTGATTGCTGTAGGAAGGAAGGTCAATATGAACGAGGAAATGCCACAATTATTAAAAGATTTTCTTAACTATATGGAAACAATCAAGGGAAAGTCCTCTAATACCACAAAGGAATACTTTTATGATTTAAGATTGTTTTTTAGGTTCATTATACAGCAAAATGATGCATCATATAAAAATTATGATATTGAATCTATTCCTATATCAAAGATAACTATTGAGGACATCAGAAAGGTTGGATTATCTGACCTTTATAGCTTCATGTCCTTTGTGACTAGAAGAAGGGACAACAATCCCAGTTCTAGAGCAAGGAAAGTTGCTAGTCTGAGGTCATTTTTTAATTATTTGACAAACAAGGCAAAACTACTAGATTATAATCCTACTAGTGAGTTAGAATCACCAAAGCTCATGAAAAGGCTTCCTAAGTATCTTAATATTGAAGAAAGTAAAAAGCTACTTGTATCAATAGACGGTGACTTTAAAGAACGTGATTATTGCATTATAACACTATTTCTCAATTGCGGGCTTCGTTTATCGGAATTAGTGAACATAAATATATCAAAAATAAAGAATGATACCCTCACTGTTATTGGTAAAGGTGATAAGGAAAGAACCATATATTTAAATGCAGCGTGCCTCGACGCAATTGAGAAGTATCTTGCTGTGCGCCCTCATGAAGGTGTTAAAGATAAAAATGCCCTTTTTCTCAGCAAGCGAAAGCAAAGAATCAGCAACAAAACTGTACAGTATATTGTCAAAAAATATATAAAGTCAGCCGGGCTAGATGTTGAACGATATTCCACTCACAAGCTGAGGCATACAGCCGCAACACTGATGTACAAGCATGGAGGTGTGGATATTCGCTCACTCCAAGAGATATTAGGGCATGAAAGTATAAAAACTACTGAGATTTATACCCATGTCGATAATGCTCAACTGAAAAAGGCTATTGAAAGCAATCCTCTAGCTGATTTTAAATCAGAATAAAAAAGTGGTAATTACTAAAAATATTGACATCTTAAGTTATATATTTAGTTTTAGATTTGAATATATCTTAAGAGCAATACATGATATAATAATATGCAAATTAGAAAGATTGAGGTTTTTAAATGAATACGCGCAAGTTTTTTTATATTATTAGTATAGCTTTAGGATGTTTCCTATTTTGTTTAGGATCATTTTTTATGTTATATATAAATAGCAATAGCAGTGGTTCTGGCGGAAATGGTGTTCCTGGCATATTAGATGGGTTAATTGCAGATAAAAAGCCTATGAATTTCCTTCTTCTTGTTGGCGATAATACAGGAAATACAGACTCAATGATAGTTGTTAATTACAACCCAAAGAATAATAAGTTAAGCCTATTGACAATACCCCGCGATACAAAGGTTAAGTTAAAGAATAATACTCTTCCAAAGATTAATGCTGCATATGGTGCAGGAGGAAGAAAACACGAAGGTGCTGCATATGCCGCCCAAGTGGTTAGCGATTTGACGGGTATAAATATTAATTATTACGTTCATATAAACCTTGAGGCAATCAAGGAAATTACGGATATGCTCGGAGGAGTATATTTCGATGTACCAACAGATATGAAATACAGTGACCCTTCTCAAGGCTTGTATATTAATCTTAAAAAAGGTTATCAGCATTTGGACGGAGATAAGGTTGAACAGTTATTACGCTTCAGAAAGCCAAGCGGTAAATATACAAGCGAGCTAAAGCAGTATTATGATGGTAGTGATATAAAAAGAACTGAAATGCAGATAAAATTCTTGAAGGAATTTATGGCACAGAAGCTAACTCTCCAATACCTTCCAAGATATAACTCAGTTATAAATTATGCTTTTTCAAATATGGTTACCAATATGAAGTTAAACGATGCTCTCTCTCTAGCACAGGGAGTAATACACATCTCACCTGATACATTAACTTCATTCAGATTGGGTGGTGATGATAAGAGCCTGAGTTCTGGCTGGTTCTATATTTACAATAACACAATGGTGAATGTAGAGACCAAGGAAGCACTCCCATCAGAAGATGTCATCAAGGAATATTTTGCTTCCGACAAAGGAATTGCAACACCTGACCCTGATTCCAATGTAAAGGAACCGAGCAAAAGCACCTCAAGCAAACCAACAACAACTAAAAAGCCTTCTACAAGCACCAAGAATCCTTCTAATTCACAGTCAGATTCAAAGGGTGAAGGCACTGACAAGCCATAAGAAAATCTAAGCCAAAAATATATGAAAAGCTATAAAGAAGCTGAAAGCCAAAAAGAAGAAAGCCAAAAAGAAACTAAAAACGAGCCAAATAGGCTCGTTTTCTTTTGGCTAAAACAAACTCTTTATCTTAATTACTAGAAATTAATATTTATTTGTGTCTTGGGGATCTCTTAACAAGAACTGCTGCTTTTGTAATGGCAGCTATTACGTCCACTTCAAATTGACTCTTGAGTGAATTAACTCTTGAATACAACTCTCCTTTTTCTGTAACAATATATTTCGGCGGCAAATCATTTAGAGCAAGTGCAGCAATGTCCAAAACACATGTCTCGCACTTACACATATTAATATCATCAAGAACGCCTTCCATAAGATTAAGTACTATTTCTTCCATATAATTTTTTAATTGTACCATAATATTTACCCCCTAGAGAATGTAATCACAATAGAAAATATAACCAATTTTATTAATTCGATACTTTTGTTATAAATCCTCTAATTCTCTGATAACTTTTATTAATTCTTGTGAAAAATTATTTTCAACCTTTTTATCTGTCCAAATTTGAAATGCTAATACTGCCTGATTTATAAGCATTCCCAACCCATTACATACCTTGCAACCGGCATTTTTAGCTGATTTAAGTAATTGAGTAAATTCTGGATTATATATAACATCATAAATCATCTGATTTGGTGAAAAGACAAAAGGGTAATCAAAAGGCATTCCTCCCCCAGTTGTGCTCATTCCGACGGGAGTGGTATTGATAATAACATCACTGCTATGTAATAGCTCCAAAAATAATTTATCTGTGGGCGAAACAATTGATGTAGCCGCATACTGTTCAACAAGTGCCGCTATTTGCCCCGCCTTCTGAATTGTCCTGTTTGCTATTGTCAGATGAGAAATGCCAGACTTAGCTAGCTTTAGGCAAATAGCCCTTGACGTGCCTCCGGCACCAAGAACCATAATTCTCTTTCCACTAATATTTAATGTGAGATTATTACTCAAGTCCTTAAGAAAACCATCGGCATCAGTATTATATCCGATTAAGCAACCGCCTTCATTTTTAACAGTATTTACAGCTCCCATTTCAAGTGCTTCATCGTCAACCCTATCGACATATTTTATTATTTCCTGCTTATAAGGGACTGTGACATTGAACCCAAGGCAGTCAAGTGCTCTAAGCCCAGCTACAGCAGTACCCAGATTATCTTGAGTCACTTCAAACGGCAGATATATCGCATTTATGCCATATTCCCTGCATAATGTGTTATGGATAAAGGGTGATTTTGTCTGAGAAACAGGATTGCCTAGCAAACCCATTACTCTAGTTTTGCCGTTTGCGTATTGTGATAATATCATTGTACATCCTCGTTTCTTAAATTGATCAGCTGATGAGAGCATATAATTTGCTTAGTCTAGCTAATTATTGCACTTATTAGTTATTGCACTTATTAGTTATTGCACTTATTATTTTACCTTATTCTTTAAATTTTTTTGTCTCTATATCAAAGCTCTTCTTCTTCCATGCCCTTCTTTTTTCAAGCAATGCTGCATCATTCTTGCTAAATTGCTTTAAGATAACCATTTCGGGTATTCGTTTAGCCCTGACATAAACTATTTCACGCTTATCAATAGGCTTAACCAAAATAGTTGTCATATTTACCTTATTGCCGCCCCTAATATCAGTAAATATTTGGTCGCCGATAACAGCAACATTTTCTGGATGCAGCTCCATCATCCTTGCAGCCCTCAAAAATGCTTTGCCCGATGGCTTAAAGGCTCTATGAACAGCTTGCACTGAAAGATTCTTATTGAAGCGAACAACCCTACCCTCTGTTGCATTTGAAAGAATACATACCTTAAAATCCATGCTCCTTAGCTTATTAACAAAAGCTATCGCATTTTCATCAGCCTCTTTTACATGCATAGCAACCAAAGTATTGTCTATATCCAGTATAAACCCCTTAATACCAGCAGCCTTGAGACTATCTAAGTCAATATGATTTATGCTGTCGTAATAAAAATCGGGAAAATAATTTTCTATCAAAATTCAATCCTCCTTAGTTTGCAATATAATAATACTATATTTTGTAAAGATAGGTCAATGTGGCACGAAAAATGTAATACAAAAACCTAAGGAACAAGTGTTATATACGGGCATAAAACATATGGACTATTTTACTTAAAATCCATGTTCCAAAATCTTTGTAGAACTTGAGCGACATGCGTACTATTTTTAACTATTTTATAATGTCTCATATGCTCAGGCATTATACTTTTGTAAGCAGAGTGTGTAAATCTCTCATCTATAAGCAATACCATTCCAACGTCACTTTCCTGCCTGATGACACGCCCTGCGGCCTGCAATACCTTGTTCATTCCAGGAAACATATATGCCTTCTGAAAGCCTGTCCCATCTAAATCATTAAAATACTTCAATATAATATCAAGCTCATTGCTTACTTGGGGCAGACCAACTCCAACAATTATTGAGCCAATCAATCTCTCACCTTTTAGGTCAATGCCTTCACCAAAAAGCCCTCCCAAAACAGCAAATGCAGCAAGTGTTTTGTCATTATCCGCTTGGAAGCTTTTTAAAAAGTCTTCTCGTTCTTGCTCTGTCATGCTACTCTGCTGGATTATGGTGTATATGTCTGATTGTATACTGCCAGTAGTATCGTTGGTGCCATTATCTATCTCTACACTGCCAGTGATATCGTTGGTGCCATTATCTATTTCTACACTGCCAGTGATATCGTTAGTGTCAATGTCTGATTGTATACCACTATCTGTATCGTTAGTGTCAATATCTGACTGTATACTTACTCTTTCTACAAACCTGTTGTATACCTCGGTCATATATTTATAGGACGGAAAGAACACCAGGTAATTGCCCTTTTTCTGCTTCACTGTGGTTTCAATAAGCTCAGCAACAGCATCATAGCTTTCTTCCCTGTCTCGATATCTAGTGGATATATTGTCAGCAACCATGAGACACAATTTGTTTGAATCAAATGGAGAGAATAGGCTCATAGTATAGTCCTCTTCAACTCCTCCCAAAATATCCTTAAAATATTGCAACGGTGTCATTGTCGCTGAATAAAAAATTGCGCTGTTACCCCTTTTAAGTGCCTCAGAGATGAGGTAACTAGGGTCTAGACAAAAGAGCTTGAGCCTTACCTCTGAACCACCCACCTCAATATATGTCATGTACCTCTCATCAAAGAATTCTGCAATCTTGAGAAAGTTAGATACCTCAAAATACATCTTGAGTACCTGCTCCTGATGCTTGCTTTCGGCATTGTGCTTGAGCCATTCCTCGGTATGAACTGACAACAGGTGTAAATGGCGTATCATCTGCTCAGGTAGTTCAGGACTGGTTTTATACCCTGCTTCAGCACAGGACTTTTTGAGCTCTAGCATATATGAATTAATCCTTCCAACCTGCTTTGAGTATTTAGGAAAGTCGTCCTTTAGCTGTTTCTTTAACTCTAGGAAGTCTGACTTTGACAATTGAGCAGAGAACATCTCCCTTGCCCTATCTACCAAATTGTGAGCCTCATCTATAAGAAATACATAATCTCCACCACTTAAAAAGAAGCGTTTTAAGTATACTCTCGGATCAAAAAGGTAGTTGTAGTCGCAAATAATCAAATCCGCAAACAATGATAAATCTAGTGCAAATTCAAAGGGACAAACACAATGCTTTTTTGCATATTTCTCAATTAGTTCCCGTGCTAAGCTATCCTCACACTCTAGTACGTCCCATATCGCTTCATTCACCCTGTCAAAATGACCTTTAGCATACTGGCAGTACTCCGGATTACATTTAGCTTCTTCCATGAAGCATATTTTTTCCTTGGCAGTTAAAGTAATACTTTTGAGTTTTAGCCCTTTGTCTCTCATTAACTCTGCTGCTTCTTGGGCAACCTGCCTTGTTATTGTCTTGGCTGTAAGATAAAATATCTTTGAAGTGTGACCCTCACCTATTGACTTAACAGCTGGAAACAGTGTTGATATTGTCTTTCCAATACCTGTAGGCGCTTGAACATATAGCTTTTTACCTGCTGTAATGGTTTTATAAGCAGCAACTGCCAGCTCCCTCTGCCCTCTTCTATAGCACGGAAATGGAAACTCAAGCTGTTTGATGGAATCGTCCCGAATTAAGTCCCATTGATGGGAAAGTTTTGCCCATTTTAGATATCTATTGACTATATCATTTATAAAGTCTTCAAGTTCATTAAATGAATATTCTCTTCTAAATCTCTTTATTTCTTCAGTATCTAGCTGACAGTATGTTAATTGTACTGTAATAGTCTCAATTGAATTGTTATGAGAATAGATGTAAGCATAACACATCGCTTGAGCCCAATGCAGAATATTTGAAGATTCTTCAATATGCTCTAGTGAAGCAGCTGTTGTCTTTATTTCATCAATTACAACTTGGTCCTCTTCTATAATAATACCATCTGCTCGGCCCTCTAGCATCAGCTCAAATCCATCTACTTCAACGCAAAAAGAGAGAGATACCTCTTTCTTGTATGCCTCTCCTCCTGCTTTTTGCAGCTTTTGGTGGAGTTTTATACCGTCAGTCATTCTGCTCAAGCCCGTAAAACGGCTGTCCAGATCGCCCGACCTAAGTACAAACTCCACCAGATTCCTTATTGAAATTTTTACTTGTTTATTTGACATTTGTGATTCCTTAAGTATTATTCAAACTTCATTGACTGCCATATTTTATCAAATACCTGTTTACTATAGTCCGAATATCGTATATCTGTAACATTAAAATAAACACTATATAGGTAGCCATTTTTATTTATTATATAGCAAATCTCCTTATAATTGTAGTAAGATTTAGGATTATCAACGTTGTAGATGTATTTCTTTACTGAAGTGCCTTTATCTGAAAGAGTTTCAGATGATTCAAGTTTATATATTGAAGAACTAAACTTATTAGTTTCAAAGATAGAACAAAGCTCACTGAGGCTCTTTGTAGTTGGCATTACAATCATTTCCATATAAAGACCTTCATTTAAACTGTAGTAGCATACGTCATCTGAGTTGTTATTAATATCACTATCTGGCACCCAAACAGAAGGTAATTTCATTGACCACATATACTTACTATTTGACAATGTCTTAACACTAGAACTTTGCAAATCACCCTGGTCAACAAGTTTCCCAAGTTTTTTTGTATCAGGTTCGGTAAACTTAAAGGAACTTACCATATTGTCGATTTTCTGTTTATCCCCCGATGTGTATGTCTTATCCGTCATAGAAGTAACGATATTATACCTATAATTTTTACCTATAAATATATACCATGCATCATGCACCAATTGACCCTTAATGTTATAAGTTATCTCAATTTTCTTTGCATTTACTCCAGATATTTTCATGCTCTGGGGTTGGCTTATCTGTACAAGATTAGTATTATAAACCTTTTTAAAATAATTCATTTTGTCCTCAACTAGGCTATCAAGTGTGGAATTATCAATTGAATACATATATATATACATATATGTGTCATCATCTTTTGCAAATTCTATTATATTTTTCTTATCTGTATATGTAATGTCATACCATGTAGGCAATACTTCAACAGACCATTTTAAAGTATCACTTTTATAGGTTCTTGTTCCATTACTATTAACAGTTGATAAATCTCTTGTATCTTTATTTGCTGTAAATGAGGTTTTGAAGGAATCCAATAAATTTTCGCAGGTTTGGCTATTAAACACTTTGTTTTCGGCAGAATATGATAGAACATAATATTTATTATTTACCGTAAATATTCTTTCAACACAAGTATACTCATCATTTGAAAAGCTGATTACCCCATATTCCTGATTATTCTTTTTTTTCTTTTCAACCTCATTGAGTGTATACTTTGATACATATTCTAGTCTATTAGACATAATACTATCTAAATCCGCATCTTCCTTATTATCAAATATGTATATATATAGAATGATATCGTCCTTTGCAGAAGAGTATACCAGTCTTGTGTTATCAAAATCTGCTTCTACTAATGTCATATCTTTTGGTTTTGACATACTCCATTTGTAGAAGCTGTCCCCAATTATACTCTTTGAAGTATCTCCAAAAATGTCATTATAATCATCAATTTTATCTTCGTCCTTAGATGAAGATGATTGTGACTGATCAAACTTTATTGATTTGATAATTTTATCTATAGCCTTTGTGTTTTTGTCATTATATAAGTATTTTGTTATCCCTATTAAAAAGCAGTATACATAATCATTATATTCTACTAAATACGTATAAGCAATGTTGCCTTCAGGGCTTTGTATTACATACTTAAAAGCATTATTTCCAGATATAAGTAATTTTTCTTGAGACAATACTTTTTTTCCCGAGTCAGAATTTTTTAAGTTCTCGCATGCTTGTGTCAATGTCTGTTTATTTCTCATAGTAATCATTATTGCAGTACTATCTACAATTGAGTAAATATTGTATGAAGTAGTTACCCAATTAACTGGTATATTTAATGAAAATCCTAAATCATCTGATTTAATGTTTTTATATTGACCGCAATCAATCTGAGGTGAATAATCAATTAATTTACCAACCACTTTCGTATCGGGCTCAGTAAATTTAAATGAGGAAATATATTTTTCGGCGTTGGTTTTATTAGTAGAACTTTTAAATTCCGAATTCTTGATGCTATACGTTATCTGATACTTATAACTTTTTCCTACAAATAATGCGTTACAAACAACCACATCAAATTCATCATCGTTTTTTATACTCGTATATAGCTTTATACAATTCTTCCCATTTATCGTTGTTTTCTCAGTTTTTATTAGTTTAACACAACTGGTATTATAATCAGTCTTAAACTGGTTCTTTTTGATCTCTGCCCACTTTTCAAGAGTCATTCCTTTATCAAGAGAAGACATATATATAAAAAATGGTTCATTATCTTTTTTAGAGAATATAATATTGTTTTGTTCATTTGTTGAAGCTGTATAACCACTTGGAGGAGTAATAGAAATACCTAGCTTTGCATTTGAGTAAACAGTTGGTTTTGCAGTTGCTGCATTGGTAGCCCCAAGACTTGAAAAAACAAACGTTAATACCAATAAGAAAGATAAAAATTTTTTCATAACACTCTGTCTCCTATTTTAATTATTTTTCAGTGACCTGTACCGATATTTTGATTGTTTTACTCTCTCTTTTAATCTCAAGAGTTATTTTGTCATTAGGCTTAATTTTTTTCATAAATTCATTGTAATCAACAATAGTATTTATGGGTGATGAATTTATCTTGAGTAAAATATCGTCCTCCTGAAGTCCAGAAACATCTGCAGGAGAATCATCTTCAATACTATCAATTAACAGCCCATTATTTGTTGGTAACCCTATTTCGGCTACAAAATCCTCTTTGAAAATTGCTCCAAGGTATGCCCTTTTTACGTACCCATACTTTTCAAAATTTTCAAGAACATATTTGACAGTATTTATAGGAATAGAAAATCCTATCCCTTCAATGCCTGTACCTGAAAACTTATTTGAGTTTATACCAATGACATGGCCTTTAAGATTAACCAGAGGTCCCCCACTATTACCAGGATTTATGGATGCATCGGTTTGAATCAATTTATAAGAGCTTCCAATACCTCTATTTATACCACTTACAATGCCAATTGATGCTGAGTTCCTAAGCGAAAAAGAAATGGGTGTTCCAATTGCTATTACAGTCTTTCCACTGACTATTTCGTCCTCCGTACCCAACTGTGCTACTGGTAGCTTGGTCTTATTTATTTTTACTACAGCTAAATCAGACTCATAATCTATGTATTGTAACTTTGCCTTATAACCATTACCATCATTTAATACAACAACAATTGTTTTCATATCAGAAACCACATGAGCATTTGTAAGGATACTTCCATCACTCTTTATAATAACTCCTGTTCCATGAGCTATGTTGCTGCTACTTATATCCGAACCGCCTGAGTTAATGGTTCCAATTATTCCTACAACCGAAGGGCTTACCTTTTTAATTATCTCTGGAATTATTACATCATTCTGATAGGAGTTTACCTTAATTGTGTTTGTTGAATCGACACTTGCCTCGGCACCAAGGTATTTTGAAAATGAAACTGGATCAACGTACGTCTTACCATTTACCGTGACTGTATTAATATCCTTGATAGGTTTGCCATCAATAACAATACTAACGTTTGCTGCAAAAACCACTGTTAAAGAGTTAATAAAAAGTACTAATACTACAAGCGTAAAGCATAATATCTTTTTCATTATGTGATCCCCCTGTACTTAAGGTATTATTTCATATTTGCTTAAAAATGTCAATTAAGTCAAAATAAACCTAAATCTAGAATATCTAAAAACTGTACTCGTAAATAAACGTGGATTGTCCGAAACTTGCGTTAATGTACCAAAAATAAAAAACTGCCTTAACGGATAATTTCATCCATTAAGGCAGGTTAACGAGCAATATTATCTTATAACCTTCATGCCACCCATATATGGCTGCAAAGCAACCGGTATATTAATTGAGCCATCTTCATTGAGATTGTTCTCGCGGAATGCAATAAGCATTCTTGGTGGAGCAACAACGGTATTGTTCAATGTATGAGCATAGTATTTACCCTCCTGCCCATCAACACGAATCTTAAGACGTCTAGCCTGAGCATCTCCTAAGTTTGAACAGCTTCCAACCTCGAAGTATTTTTGCTGTCTTGGTGACCAGGCCTCAATATCTATAGATTTAACCTTCAAATCAGCTAGATCTCCTGAGCAGCACTCAAGAGTTCTCACTGGAATATCCATTGACCTGAACAAGT
>JAEXOY010000031.1 GCA_023439045.1 Bacillota bacterium
TCGAAGTATTTTTGCTGTCTTGGTGACCAGGCCTCAATATCTATAGATTTAACCTTCAAATCAGCTAGATCTCCTGAGCAGCACTCAAGAGTTCTCACTGGAATATCCATTGACCTGAACAAGTCAAGAGTATTCTGCCATAGCTGGTCAAAGTCTGAGGGTAACGTTTGGGTCTTATGCTGTACCAATAACACATTTTATACTTAAAACTCAGCTTTAAAGAAATTAGCAAGTGCGTACCCTACGTTTTGCTCAGTAATTTTAATACTTGCAGCTTCATTCAGTGAAGCTATTGTATCTAAGTCGCTATTGCCCCCGTTATATCCTATACAATAAATAGGCACCCCTAAAGATTTTAAAGTGTCTAATGTTGCCCCCTTACTTAAACCCTCAGTGTTCTCACCATCCGTCAACACAAAAATTCTATAAATAGCGTTTATATTAGGGTTTTTCTCCTTAAAATCAGCTATCTCCTTAGATGCCACAACTAACGCTGAATACATTGCTGTACCCCCTCTAGGTATCATTTCACTTGCAGCAACAATAAAGCGACTCTGCGTAGTCTCGTCAAATTTTGAAACAGGTAAATTAACCTTTACATCAGACGCAAATGTAACCAAACCTACATAATTTGATTCTGAAATAACACCGGCACAAGATTTTAAAGAACTCTTTAGTTCCTCTATAGGACTACCTTCCATTGAACCTGAACAATCACTTACGAAAATACTTACGATAGGTCTACCCCCACTCTTATTTTCTTTGTAATTTGTTTGGTCAGCTAATAAGTTAGTTCCTGAAATGCTTTCACCCTTATAATCATCATATTGATTAAACCCATATTTAGATGCTAAAGCTTGGTTTTCAGTACTTAAGCAAAACTTTGCAAAATCCTCTAACAACTCAGATTTTGACTTGTTTAGTATGTAATATGGGTTGTCGTGCCTTACCCCAAAAGGCACAAACTTATATAAGTTAGCAAGCGTCTTATTTCCCTGTATCTCCCCTGTTGAAAATTGCTGTGCCTCATATATAAAAGCATCAAGCTTTCCTGATAAAGCAGCAGTTTTCATCTGCAATGTGGTGTAGCTTACAAGTGCTATCTTACTCTGAAAATCTTTAAACTTACTTGAACCATTATAATTATGTATATAGTCCAGTAAGAAATTCACACCTGTTGAACTTGCCAACGGATTTGTATAACCAAACTTAATCGTTCCAGCCTCAACATCACTTATTACTTGCTTAATGTCTTTACCATCTTTACTGACTATTCCTGCTACATTACCGGCCAACCTATCATAAGCGGGAGTCAAACTCAAAGCATCCCCCCACAACTTATTACTTGGTGTAAATGCATCAGGCACAAACTTTCCTGAACGTATATAATCAAACATTTCACCAGATGCTACGCCATAAAGTCTAATACTTCCCTTACGGTCAGCCTTCTTATTGTAAGCATTGGCTACATCTATAAGCCAGCGGTCAGTTGCATTATTAGTTGCTTTCTCAGTAGATGAACAAATAATTGCGGTTACTTGGTCATTAATATTTTCATTAACAACAGCTTGTCTACCTGTCTGAAAATCAGGTAATAATGTACTTGTGTCTGACTCAGGAATATAGAATTCACTAGTAATATTATCGTATATACTAGGGTCATCTATTGTTTTATCAGATACTCTTTTATAAAGCTTATTAACATTACTCACAGCTTCATCATAGGTATACTTGTTTTTTGTTGTATCTACCATTACATCATTACTACAACCAGCGAATAAAGATAGTACCATAACAAATACCAATAAAATTGAATAAACACGAATCTTTTTCATTCTTATATTACCTCCTCTTATAACAGACCTATAATCTGTTCCATCTCTGCCTTTAACGTAGCAACATCCTTCTGGTCACCACTATAACTATTGAGTTTAGCACGCATACTAGCGTATAACTCTAAAGCCCCTATAACCTCTTTATTTGCATTTTTACACGCAGAATAGAAATAATCACCAACAAGTTCGTACTCAGTTACACTCGCACAGTAACCAATAAAATTTGATAAGTATTTTAGCTTATTAGAATCTATACGTCCTACCGCTTCTCTAGCTGCATCATACAAAGGTTCACTTAGCAACGACGTATTAAACCAGGCTGAAAGCTTGCCTAAATCAAGAATACCTCGACTAATTGTTCTTAATGTTTCTATAAGCTCACCTTTTCGGCCCTGTACATCTTCATTCCAAGGTGTATTTTCCCAAGCAATTATACGAGCCTCAATAGCTTCATAAGCCGTTTCATAACTATATGCCTGTGTACTGTATCCATCTGCTACGAGTTTTGCTTTTTCCATGTCTTCTTTTGCCTCTTTTTGTGGAATAATTCTACTTAGAACAATAAAAACAATACCGCCTAAAGCTATACCGGAAGGTACCAATAATGCCCTAAGAATCTCACCCCCTGTAGGTAAGAATAATTTACTCAAATTAACACTGGCTACAACTATACTAGTTACCACTAAAACTATTCCACTCAGCCCCCACAAGTAACCCCTATGCTTATATTTCATACTTTTTTTCACCCACTTTCCTTTTTTTAGCTTTAAACTATTTAATCTTAATTCTCTTCAATTAGTTCAATTTTATTTTCATTATCAACATAATTCTTATGCCCTACTTTGCATATCCTAAGTATTCTTTCCCTTGGAAGATCCTTATCTGGTATTACAACACTTATTTATTGTCCACAAAGCTTGCATTGCTTTTCTATGTGTACAAAAGATTTAAAAAAAGATTTTGATATAATTTTATTTGATGTCCATAGGATAATTTGTGTTATGAAAATTAATATAAAAAGCATTAAGCTTATCTATAGTACTTATTATAGGAATTTGCTTTTTATCATTTATATTCTAGCACAATATTTTTCCATATTACAAATATATTTTACTGAATATCCCATCATGTTAAGGTAATCTTTGGCTTATTCTGCTTACTATGTAAATGTTACCTGCCTTCATGCTCTTCTTCTCCTAGAGCTGAAAATGCCAAAAAAACTGCCTTAACGGATAATTTCATCCATTAAGGCAGTTTAACGAGCAATATATTATCTAATAACCTTCATGCCACCCATATATGGCTGCAAAGCAACCGGTATATTAATTGAGCCATCTTCATTGAGATTGTTCTCGAGGAATGCAATAAGCATTCTTGGTGGAGCAACAACGGTATTGTTCAATGTATGAGCGAAGTATTTACCCTCCTGCCCATCAACACGAATCTTAAGACGTCTAGCCTGAGCATCTCCTAAGTTTGAACAGCTTCCCACCTCGAAGTATTTTTGCTGTCTTGGTGACCAGGCCTCAATATCTATAGATTTAACCTTCAAATCAGCTAGATCTCCTGAGCAGCACTCAAGAGTTCTCACTGGAATATCCATTGACCTGAACAAGT
>JAEXOY010000045.1 GCA_023439045.1 Bacillota bacterium
CCTTGTGGAGTCTGGTTTGCTTGAGCAAGCATTGCCTGTGCAGCCTGAGTCAAGATGTTGTTCTTTGTATATGTCATCATTTCTGATGCCATATCTACGTCACGAACACGGCTCTCTGCTGCTGTCAGGTTTTCAGATGATGTTCCGAGGTTTGAAATAGTGTGCTCAAGTCTGTTCTGGAATGCACCAAGCTGTGATCTCTGGTCAGAAACCTTTGCAATAGCATCATCCAATACGCTTACTGCAGCACTTGCCTTGGTGAAGTCAGATATATCAAGAGCATACTCTGTAGCCTCATTACTTGTACCATCTGTAACAACCATTGTTCTTGTCAATGTAGCTTTAGCTCCATCAGAAGCAACAACTGTGCTTGAAGCCTTGTCTCCAACAATACCAAGAGCTTCTGATCTCATGTCATCAATCTTTACAGTCATGCTTTGGCTGTAGTTTGCACCAATCTGTAGATTTGCATTAAAGGTATCATCCTTGTTGGTATTAGCTACGCCCTTAGGAGCATTCATGCTTTCATAGTTTTCATTCTGAGTAAGTCTGATTGTTCCACCAACCTGCTGAGCTGAATATTTAACGCTAAGATTGTCATTTACCTTGATTGCGCTTTCCAATCTCTTGGCAACTTCAACAGTATCATCTGAGTAGAATATTGCCTTACCCTGTGTAATCTTGATATCAGCTGCATCTGCTACAACTTCAATGCTTTCGCCATCAATAATATAACGACCGCCAACCTCGATTGCTTTATCAATTGAAATACTGCTCTCACCCTTAGTTGCTGTCTGAGCAGTTTGTGATTTTACTGTTGCTGCAGTAAGGCTTGCTTCATTAATAATAGAATCTGGCTTAAGCTGGAATGAGAGCTTATTTCCGTCTGAGGACGCAACCCAGTTATCTGAGAATGTGCTATTTCCGTTGAGTGCCTTTGCTATTTCTGCAACCTGAGCAGTAGCATCAGAAGTAACCGCAAAGTCTTTACCAGCTTGTAGTGTTATTGCCGCAGCAAGAGCACCAGTGGAATCAGCAACCTGGAAGTCAACCTTAAGGTCTTTCATTTCAATAGCTTTATCAAAGGTAATTACCTGTTGTCCTCTTACAGCATCAACACCCTTTGTTTTAAGGTTACTAGCTGTTGAAATAGAAGATAATCCCGAAACTGTTGAGTTGATCTTAAGCTCATTGTACTTGCTTCCAGTGTTGATTGGCATATTTGCGTCTTGTGCACCATCAGCCTTTACTACAACAGTACCACCGGACAATGTAGCCTTAAAGCCAGCATATTGAGAACCTTCAGATACGAAGCTAGCATTTAAGCCCTTAGCAACAGCGTCAGCTATCTGAGCAGATGTAGGAGCAGTTACTGAAGCAGAAGAATTTGAAGTGTTATCAATGTAAACTGTAACAGCATTCTTTGTTGCTCCAGCTTCTACAGCTGATGTACCACCTGCATTATCAGTAGTATCAAGATTCTTGTTCTTTAATGTTACAGTAACATCACCAAATGTAAATGTACCATAGGACTTAAGGTCTGCTTCTGCTGATGTTCCCGCAGCTATACTCGCTGCAGAAAGATCAAGTGCCCATTCAGCTGATACGCCCTTAATATTTACGCCTGTCTTTGTAAAGTTCACAGCTGTTGCTGTTAATACTTGACCATCAACATATGCCTTGCCTGCACCCTGAACGCTTTGGTTTAATGTCAGTTCGCTTTCAATTCCACCACCGTTTAGAAGCTTCTTTGTATTGAACTCAGTTGTATTACCTATTCTGTTGATTTCAGTAGTCAACTGATTTAATTCCTTCTGCAATGCAGAACGGTCGAGAGAAGCATTTGTATCTGTTGCTGATTGGAGAGCCAACTGTCTCATTCTCTTTAGAATGTTGTGAGTTTCAGCGAGAGCTCCTTCTGCAGTCTGTATCAATGAAATACCGTCCTGAGCATTTCTTGATGCTTGGTCAAGACCAGTAATCTGTGATCTCATCTTTTCGCTGATAGCCAAACCAGCTGCATCATCACCAGCCTTGTTAATACGAAGACCGGATGAAAGCTTTTCTAATGACTTAGAACCTGCGTTTGTGTTATTAACTAACTGTCTGTAAGTATTTAAAGCTGCTATGTTGTTATTAATTCTCATAAAAAAATCCTCCTTGAATATAATGGGAATCCGTTCCCTTTTTTGGTTTATAGATACTTATTCGCGCGTTATAAGTAATTATAAACTCTTATTCAATTTATCGTTAGTTTACAGTAATTACTTAATAGGAAATTTATAAAAAGCGACATATTTCATCATATTAGTCTATAAAAACTTATATTATAGAAATAGGACTAGTATGGTACTGGCTTGTCACCGTATTTTGGTACACAAAAAGTTGCAGGGCATGCCTCTGCAACTTTAATAGACATATTTATATTTATATACTCTTAATCCATATCCCTACTTTTTAAACAACTCATTCAGGCTGACATTTGAAATGTTTGCAGCCTTCCTGTTTTCTTCCTGAATTTCTTCAAAAACTTCCTTTCTATGGATAGACACACTTTTAGGTGCCTGTATAGCAAGCCTGACGCTGTCTTTTTGAACATCTACTATAGTGACTTCAATATTTTCATTAATTATAATAGACTGCCCCTTTTTTCTAGTAAGCACTAACATCGCTATCATCCCCTTGCTGTGCGCAAGCACAAAAATTAATCATTGTTATTACCTTGTTTTTGAATTTCATCCATAATAAAGTTTCTTATCTCATACTTACTATTATCTATAATGATTTGTGCACCCTTTTTAGTTGTAGAATTAATGATTATAGGAGCCTTAAGATTCATACTTGCCTTGGATACGTCTTCTGGAATAACCACAATTGCATAAACTACAACCTCTTCAGGAGCACGAATATTCAGCATATCTAACTTCTCTTGAGTAAGCTCAAATTCATAGTCTGCTTTTATCATAAATGGATTAACAAGCGCAAATGCTAACTCAGCATTCTCTATGCTTTGCATCCAACAAAATGCTGAATCTGGCTCTTGAGTCTGAATAATCGAGTACTTAGTAAGAGATTCAAATCCAGGAATACCATCTACAAAGGTAATAATCTGTTCCTCGTTAATATTTATCTCTCCAAAATGTTTGGTGTTAAGAAGCATGGTTTTTCCCCCTTATGTATTAAGCGTATGTATCAAGCTTGCCTCCGGGAATGTAATCTATTTTTACCTTACCGTATTCAAGCATATAGATCTGAATCTTTGTAGGAGTATAGTTTAACTCTACTCCCCCCTGTTTTACATCAAATTTAACGCCATTATGAGCGCCATCTACGCCAGTGTCAAAATCAATGTCAAGCCTTGCGCCTACAAAATCTATAACAGGTCTGGATTGAGGCATAGTAACCATTCCAAATTCATGTTTATCGTCAGGCTTTTGTGAAATAGCAGTAACAAGATCCATTTCATTAATTCTCCCAAGAGAATCTCCAGTTGAAGATTTCCTTGTAGTGAATTCCTCTGCCATCTGCTTACCTTGAGAAGAAATAGAAACCATCAAATCCAGGTTGCTCTTAAGTCCAGATTCTGAAAAGCACTGAGACTGGTCAATCCGTAGCTGAGGCCATTCATGACTAATATTTAGTTTTATGTCTTGACGGTCTATTGATATTTCAGACTGTCGTGTTTGAATATTAAAACCGCCAGGCACTCGGTCAATGCCATACTTGGCATCTATAGTATTAATGGTAATAGGCATAGAGTTATCTCCAATAATAAATAAGCGTTTTTTAATCTTTGGTAAATAATCTATAATCTTATTACCATTATTGCATATGTTGTTTTATTAAGGCAAGTTAATATTTACTTCAAGAAGTCCATAAGCGTTGGCTGTATAATCCTTGCTCCCCCTGCAAGTGATGCATTATAAACGTTCTCTTCATTCTTTAAATTCATAATGGTTTCTGCCATATCTACATCTTCGTTTTTGCTCTTTAAATTAGTAAAGTTAATATAGTCTGAATCCTGTCTATTTGCTGTTAGTTCTAGTCTGTTTTCCCTGGCACCAACGTCCGCTCTAACTCTCAGAACATTGTCGATATGCACATCTACCTTGCTGAGGAAATTTTGAACACCCTCCACATCTCCCTGCTTTAATGCATTAATAAAGTCGTCAAAATCTTGGATTAATGGAGATTTATCTCCTACAGTTCCTTTAGTTGAAGAAACTGTGGCAAGACCTAAAGCACTCCCTAATGGTGATGTTTCTATTGTTATTTCGGATGTCTTCCCCTTACTTGTTGTAGAAAAGCTAAGAGTTCCGCCAGATGCCTCTATCGCTACAGGCTTAGCACTAAGTCCCGCAACAGAAATTTTAGTGTTAATATCTGCCTGCATTTGAGCGGCTAAGTCATCAAGGGTACTATAGGTCCCAGGTTTTATAGTTGCATTAACCATTGTACCATCAACTGTAAGATTTATTGTATCATTAACACCAGCTGTTATGGTTATGGGTACTGCACCAGTAGCTACACTTGCAACTGTATTCCCTCCAGTTGCACCTACAGCATTTATGCCACCTCCAAGTCCTGCTTCTGCTGAGATTACTTCCATACCCGTGGAAGTCTTGAAGTTGGATGACTTGAATTCTATAGTAGAATTAGGTCCAGTAGTAGATGAAATTATTTTTAGCGGTCCACATAGTCCTGCTGATTGAGAAATAGTATTCATTTTTAAATCAATTGATAAAGAACTGCTCTCAATGCCAATAGAAGACTGTGACCCCATGCTAGATGTTGTAAACTTTAACTCCCCATTGATTGCTTCAACTTTAATAGGCTTGATAGGTGCGCCGGAAGTTTCAATCTGATCGTTGACGTTTTGTTGTATCTTTGCAGCAAGTTCAGATAGGTTATTGAAATTACCTGGCTCAATGGTTGTGCTAATAAGAGTACCATCAATAGTTAAATCAAGGGTATCATTAACACCAGTTGTAATTGTAAGCGGAATGCCATCACTTTTAATGGCTGCTGTAGTTGTACCAGGAGTTTGTGCACCTGTTACCTCTGAAGCCTTGACATCAGGATAACCTGCCGCAGCTAGGGCAGCATTAACCTCAGCTGCTAGTTGCGACATGTTATCATAGGTGTTAGCAGTAAGTGTCAGTGATACGTCCTTGCCATCAATAGCTATATTTAGGGTATCATTTGTTCCTGCTGTAATACTAAGAGGAAATGTTCCCCTTGGAACTAGAGCAGTTGCTTGACCGCTTGTTGGTTTAGGCGCATTTATTCCACCATTAAATAAATCTCCCGCTGTTACGTTTATGTTTATTCTATCCGAAACACCTGTCTCAAATAGTATCTTTTCTCCTACAGTATCAACACTTATATTATAGGTACCATAATTAGGATCATTTTCATCATCAATCATTAGCTTTTGGTCTGTTTTATATCCAGAAAATATATATCTTCCCGCATAAGTAGTATTTGATTGTTGTATAAGTTGTCCTTTTAACTGATTTATTTCAATAGCTATTTTCTCAAATTCACCATTTGTATTTGTACCATTAGAAGCTTGATTTGCAAGTGTCCTAGCTCTCTGAAGAACACTGCCCATATTTGCCAGTGTAGATTCAGTAACATCTAACCAGGACTGAGCATCTGATACATTTTTCTTGTATTGCTCAATAGATGCGACATCGGTTCGTAATTTTAATGCTCTAGCTGCTACAACCGGGTCATCTGAAGGCATCTGTATCTTTTTGCCACTAGCCAACTGATTTTGGTATTGGTCCATACGTACAAGGTTTCTATTTATATTATTCATCATATTGCTAATTAGCATATTATTTGTAACTCTCATATTGCCTCCCCCTATATGGAATAATCTTAGTCAACTGAATTAATAAGTACATCATATACATCACACATTGTTGATATCATTTTTGCAGCAGCATTATAAGCTTGTTGAAATTTAACCATATTGGACATTTCCTCGTCCAGTGATACACCTGATACCGACATTCTTCTCTTATCAATTTGACTTACTATTGCCTCCTGATTTGAAGAGAAGGTATCAGCTTGTTGAGCATCTATACCCAATCCCGCCACTAGAGACTTCATATAGTCCTCAGGAGCACCTTCATAAAACAGGCTTTTGTTAGTTCTGACTGTAAGTAGTTGATTTAAAACATTTGTATTTCCATTTTCTCCAGCTACATTGCTGGTTGCAATTTTATTTATATTGTCAATAATATCGCTACTAACAGTAAAGTTTTTTGCCGTAATGCCGCTGTATTTTGAAACGACGTCCTCCATTCCAGTTGCACCGTCCATAAATTTGTCTGAGCTAACTGCTTTATTGCCATCACCAAACACGGTAAAAAATCTAACTCCGCTCGATGCAGTCTCAGGTCCGTCACCGTCCACATCAAGACCATATCCATCTGCATGCCCCGCAGACTTTGTAAGTACACCGTTTACGTTGGTATATCCTTCATTAAATGCTAGAGCAAAGGTCTGAACAAACTGATTAAGTTTTTCCTGATAGTAGGGTACACCTTTGTATATTGGAGTTGTTTTCCCTCCAACCCCGACAGAGCCATCATTACCATCTCTTACATCAAGTAGTCCCTTTAGTTCTCCGCCTGAAATATTTAGTTTATTACCATCTTCCCATTGGATATCATATAGGTTTGGAACATCTGTATCATTGAGCTTCTCTGATCTCTGTATTAGGGATAGCTTAGTAACATTGTAATGGTCAACAAGAGGCTTTCCTCCTAATGTAATAACAAAGTGAGTATCATCTGTTCCATTCGGCCTTTTCCCGTAGGAAACCTCAGTGGCTTGTATGTTCGCCAGTTTTGATAACTTATCTACCAGCAGAGTTCTCTCATCTCTAAGTGAATTGGCTGAATTTCCATCTAATTCTGTAACATATATTTGTTTATTTAATTGTTGAATCTGTGAAGCCAAAGAATTAATCTCGTCAACCTTGAGCTTTACCCTGTCATTTATATCTTCTTGCTGTGAGTCAAATCTCTGAGCAGCATTATTAAAAAACTTTGTAAGAGTAACTGCCTTTTCTCTGACTAGGGCTCTCACTGATCCACTACTAGGATCTTTTGCAAGCTCTTGAAAGGCGTTGAAAAATTCGTTCATCATTGTTGCAAAACCACTCTCAGATGGTTCATTGAAGGTTGCCTCAAGCTCGCTTAAAAGCTCACTTTTAACTGTCCACTCACCATTTGCAATATTTTCGCTCCAATATTTAAAATCCAAGTATTCATCTCTTATTCTGCCTACTGTCTCGACCTGAGAACCGGTACCAACCATACCTGTTCCATCCATAAGTGAGATAGGTCTAGCTGCTGTTTGTACTGCTACCTGACGTGAATACCCTGGTGTATTTGCATTTGATATATTATTATTTACTACGTCCAAGCTTCTTTGAGCCGAGTATAATCCGCTTAATGCAACATTAAATCCAAAAAAGCTTTGTCTCATAATCTTCATCCTTTCGGTGGTAAATTGCTGTAATCCATATCGTTAATTAATAATCTCTACCAAAACTATCTACCAACTATGCCCATTCTGTTTACAATAGTCTCTATCATTTGGTCAATGGAGCTTAATACCTTAGAGCAAGAATTGTAATGAAACTTGAACTTCATCATATTTGACATTTCCTCATCCATGGAAACACCCGAAATAGAAGTCCTCTTGTCTTCAGCGGCCAAAATAAGCTTCTGTTGGTTTTGAGCGGTGCGTTCTGCTTCTTGTCCACCATTACCAACGTTTAAAATAATACCGTTATAATACTCATCTGTACTAAGTACTCCTGATTCGTCACTGAGTATATCGGCATTTCTAAGATTCGCAATAGTAAGAGCTATCGAATT
The DNA here is from genome assembly GCA_023439045.1 of Bacillota bacterium. Lineage (GTDB taxonomy): Bacteria > Bacillota > Clostridia > Acetivibrionales > DSM-1351 > Ruminiclostridium. The sequence continues at coordinate 7,902 of JAEXOY010000045.1, forward strand.
ATCACCTTTTGCATTTGTACCTGCAGCAACAATATTGTTGAGCCCATCATCACTGAGAATGTTGTCATTCAACTTTATATTACCAAGCTGCATAGGGTAATTATCATCAAGCGCACTAAAGAAATCTTCCCCTTGCTTACCATCTAGTGTAAACCCGCTTGAATGGTAATAGTTAATCTCTCTAAGCATAGAGTTGACCATTGCATTGAGTCTAACCCTTAAGTCTGACACAATATTGTTATTTGCAGGCTGCCTGCTTAGAACAGTATTAAAAGCATAGTTTGTATCTCGACCCAATGTAGTCATCATAGTAGCATATTGGTCAGCTGAGGCATTTATATCATATAACTTCCCATCATTGGCTGATGTGATAGCTTCCCAACCAATCTCAGTACTGTCTTCACCTTGAGTATAGTAGCTTTTATCGGTAATTACTGAAGTTGTCATTCCTAACGCTTGTAGTCTTTGGTTGTATGCTGCTGCGTCTGACAATGGTACACCTGAATTACCATCTATACTTTCATTTGTAAACACCATGGCAATTTTCGCTGAATCCTGTCTAAAGCCACCAGCTGCATTTATAGCTTCAAGAGAAGTTATAAAGCTATCAAAACTAACCGTCGTATCGGCTGTTTCTGTAAAGAGAGCATCTAACTGAGCAGAATCGTTTAAAAACATATCAATACTGTTAGCGTCAAACACCATGTCTGGACCATGAACACTGGTATTACTATTAATAGTGGCAATTCTTATATTAAAATCAATGCCGGACTTTTTCATATCTTCAACATAATTCTTAATTGAAGCCTTTACCTTGGACAAATACTCAGAAGAGCCTGATCCACTGCCTGCCGACACATCTATTCCAAAAGTAATATCCGCCTTTGTAATTGGACTTCCATTGTCTATACTGCCTTTGACACCAGAGACCTCTCCCCTTGCCTCTAGCAGACCTTTGAGTGTTCCTCCTTTAATGGGCACAACTGTATTTGAGCCCTCAAGCATTGGAGTGTAGAATAACCCATTTGTTGCATTTGCCTCAACATATAAATTAGTAGAATTACTCTTGGATACCAAAACGTAACCTCCAAGTGTAATACTATATTGTCCATCCTGCTCCTCATAAACATCAGCATCACAAAGCCTGGATAGCTGATCTACAAGATAATTTCTCTGATCCCTATAATCATTTGCATTGTCACCATTTAGCTCCTGGTACATAATCTGAGTATTGAGCTGAGCAACTTGTTTGGTTATGCCATTGACATCGCTTACTCTCACTGCTATTTCATTATTAAGATCGAGCTGGAGTCTGTCTAGCTGTGTTCCCACCTGGTTAAATTGATAAACAAGCGCTTGAGCCCTTTGCCTAACCAATGCCCTAGTAGTTAAACTGTCTGGATCCTTAGATAGTTCCTGCCATGAATCCCAGAATTGGTTCATTGTATTTTGCAAGCCTACCCCCATAGGATCACCAAGGATACCTTGAACATCTACATAAGCGTTACTTCTGGCTTCCCAGTAGCCGAAAGAAGTGTTTTCGCTTCTATAAATAGTATCCAAAAAAGTATGTCTAATCTGCCGTATTTCCTGAATATCGGCACCAAGGCCTACCTGTTGAATTGCATTCTTTGTATACGTTGTATAATATGGACTGGATTCAATCATTAACTGCTGACGTGTATAACCGGGTGTATTTACATTAGACAAATTGTGGCCTGTAACATACAAGCCACGTTCACTAGCCGTTAATCCAGATCGTGCAATTTGATAACTTGAAAATCCTACTGCCATAAAAAGTCCCCCAAAGATAAAAACGCCCTGTTTTTGGACAAAATTGTTATAACTTTATATCAAAAATACTTCTCTTCTTTGAATCTCCTGACTCTCCAGTACTTTCATAATTATTATTTATAGTACCTATGCTGGTCATCATATTAAGAGAAAAATCAATGTAATCCAATGAATTCTTTATAAGCTTAGAGTTGAGTTCATTCTTTTCCTTTAATCCATTAAGCGTTACTCTCAGTTTATCCTGACTATTTTTAAGTTCCTTGCCTTCATCATTATGTGCAAGCTTCAGTATTTCAGATATGGTAACCTCTTCTTGCTTAATTCCTAATTGATTACACATGACCTCAACAATCTCTTCCCTTTGCTGCTCAAGCTTAGAGATTTTAAGCACCAGTGATTGTTCTATCCTTACAATGCTATCCAAGTCTTGAACTTTACCTTCAACAATAACCTGTGTCTTGTTGTTGGATAGCTTTGCAAGTGTATCATAAATTTCATTTTCCTGATTTAAAACTTGAGTAAGCTGTTTTATCAAGCTGGAATCCATTGTTTACCCCCAAATTCTTAAGCTTTTTTGTCTATTAGTGCCTTCCCTAACTTCTCAACTATCTGCTGCCCGTTTACATCATAGCTACCTGAATTGTAAAGTGTGGCCAACTCATTTACCTTCTCCTGTCTAATCTCCGGCACCTCTCTCAGAGCCTTTGATACAGTAGTGAAGTCCTTTGCATTAGTTGAAATTGAAACAACATCCTTTTTTGATGCTATCGCTTTTGTATTGTCTACCCTTCCAAGATTTTTTTGCTTGTCATAAATCTTAGAAATACTAAACGAGTCTCCCCAAATTTTCATAAAAACCACTCTCTTTCACGCTTTCTAATTAATTTTAAAATACTTATATATAAAATCATTTATACGTGTTTCTCCGTTATATTATTTATCGACACATTTAAGTAATAATTTAGTATTAAAAATATTTCGAATATATTTCCACACACAAAATTTAGTATAACCCAAAAAAAACTGTTGCCTGCTACTTATAAAGTAGGGCAACAGCTTAAATTTATATACTTATTAGCGTTTTTTAGCTTCTATTTAGATACCTCATTCCACTTGTTTTCTGTCTATCTATAGCCTGTTCATTCTTTTTATCTATAGGTTGTATTGAAGGTGCAATACTTTGCTTAAAGTTGGTAGTCATTTCATGCTGGCACATATCGCAGTATCGGCCAGTCTTAATTGCCTTTCCACAACGTTCGCATTCTAAGATTATATTAGTACCTTCTGTTATTTCCAGACGCCCTTCTCGCAAAAACATCTTAATTTTTTCTACCGATACCTCCAAAGTAATCGCTACTTGCGATAATGTTGCACCGGGATTATCGTATAGGAACTCCTTAACCTTCTTGAAAATTTCCTCATCAGCTTTTTTACAATCAGGACAAATTGGCTGTCCCCCAATATAGGTATACATTCTGCCGCAACGTCTACAATTCCTTAAATCTGGCATAACGAACTCCTCCTTTATATAACAATGCTTGTTGTTACAAACCTTTATTTTTATTTATATATTCCTATAATTTTTGTTGTAAATTAGGTTGCTAACTTTTAATTGTCTCTTAGTTTCTATTCTACTTTTTAGTCCGCTTATTACTAATTTGTATTTCTTAGTTACTTGTTTCCACTAATCTCTAGTAGTTGCTATAACTGCACCAAATACATACTTTGCACCAGCTGCCTTCAAGGCCTTTGAACACTCATTTAGGGTGCTACCTGTCGTAATAATATCATCAATTAGTAACACTGTTTTCCCTACATATGAACATGAGCTTGTAACCTCAAAGGCGCCATTCAAGTTAATCAACCTCTCCTGCCTTCCTAAAGAGCTCTGTCTTTGAGTGTCTTTAACCTTCACAATAGACTTTGCTTCTAAAGGGACCGATAAAATTTGAGAAGCCCTCAAAGCAATTAATGCTGCTTGGTTATACCCTCTTTGTGCTATGCGCCTTCTACTCATTGGCACAGGTACAATAACATCAAGTGGATATTGAATAAGTGTCCTATTAACTTTATCTGCTATAAGCTCCCCAAGTGCTCTATAAAATGATGGTCTCTCATTAAATTTATAATCCCTGATCGCTTTTTTTAACGAGTGCTGGTATTTTCCTACACACACTACTCCGTCACAATATGATTTAATCCCACCTCCAAGCGATAGTGGAACAATGTCTTTATTGTAGAATTCAATTTCTTGTATGCATTTACTACAAATATGTATAGGCGCATTACCTTTTAAGAGCTGTTTGCAAATAATGCACCTTGACGGAAAAATAAGCTCTAGCAGGCCGATAAAATCACCCACTTCTATTTGCTTTAGCTACTGGTAACTAATTGAAACTATTTGATTTCATTGTATACCACTTTTGCAATCATTTCAATAAGTCACATAGCATAGTATTTCTCTCATTTATTTTTACGTTGGACACCATATGCTTGACAGCCCTTTTTTGGCCAATAATACATGCCATTTTCTTTGCACGGGTAACTGCTGTATAACCCAGATTTCTGTTTAACATTATATAGTTTCTCATGTGGCATAGAATAATGGCTGCCTCACATTGAGAGCCCTGCATCTTGTGAACAGTGAGACTGTATGCAAGATCAATTTCTTCAAGCTCATTGGGTTTATAGAGTATAATGAAGTCATCATACTGTACCGCTATGCTCTTTTCGTCAGAGCCTGCTGTGCTTAAAACCCCACCACCACTTGTTTGGTCGGAGGCAGCCTCCTCACCCTCTTCCATATCCTCATCTCTTGTGACCGAATTACCCGTAGACATTCCGTTAGAGTAACTGTTAATCTTACCTATTTCAATTATTCGGCCAATATCACCATTAAATACACCAGTATTTTCATCGGCAACATAAATTCCACTTTTCGGGTCACGTTGATAATGAGCAGATTCATAATTGTTACTCAGATGAATAACCTTATCCCCTACACGGAAAATACTGTTTCCTCGCTTTATTTCAGCAACCTCGGGATTATGTGGATTAAGCATATCCTGGATTGCCTTGTTCATCTCATATGTTCCTATTTCGGAGGTTTTCTGGGGACAAATCACCTGTACCTCGTCAATTGTGTAGCCATATCCGGTCATAAGTCTATCAAGAGCTTCTAGCGAACGTTTGATAACCCTATTCTTGTCCTCTTCTTCTACAATAAAAAAGTCCTTGTTATTGTTTATGTTTTCTGGAATTTCCCCGTTAATTATTCTGTTTGCATTTGAAATAATGCCTGAACCATCGGCCTGTCTTTTTATAACATTGAGCTCTACCACTTTTATACGTTCACTCTTTATCATATCCTCTAGCACATTTCCTGCTCCCACTGAAGGTAATTGTTGAGTATCTCCGATAAGCACCACCGTAGTTCCCGGTGAGATTGCGGTAAAGAGAGCATGCGCCAAATCTATACTCAGCATAGAGCTCTCATCAATTACAATCAAATCATATGGGAGCTCATTTCCCTGCCTATAAAAGAAACCCTTATTCTCATAGGAAAACTGCAATAATCTATGAATCGTCATGGCCTCAAAGCCTGTTATTTCAGTGAGCCTTTTTGCAGCTTTACCGGTGGGCGCTGCAAGCATAAAGTCCATCTCGTCCTGTAGCTCATAGTATTTTTTCAGTACATAAATCATACATTCTACAGTGGTTGTTTTTCCACTTCCAGCTGAACCTGTCAATATCATAAGGTTTGTGTCAAACACAGCCCTGACTGCCTGCTTTTGCATTTCCTCAAGCATAAAGCCCCTACTGGCTTCAAACTTTTCTATTAATAAATCAACATCCTGTGCAACCTTATTAGAACGGGTACTGGCAATACCTTTTACTGCAATGGCAGTTTCCATCTCCATCCTGTACATTTCACGTGTATATACGGCTTCCTGCCTATTTTCTCCCTCGTTGTATCTTATGTTAATAAGGTTGCCTAGAGATAATTGCCTTTTATATGCTTCTTCAAGTTCACTTGGATGAATAGTATCCTTTTCATCACTAATTGCCTTTGCCGTGAGCTCAAAAAGTCTATCCTTCATAAGGTAACAATGCCCGTCATTTTCTGAATACTCCAGCATGCTTTTAAGTGCGGCTTCAAGTCTGAATGGTGAATGGGGGTCGATTCCAAGCTTCTTTGCAATATCATCACAGGTGCGAAAGCCAAACCCCTTTATTGCTGTAAACATATAAGGATTCTCCTGCGCAATGGCTATTGCAGTACCTTTATATGCATTATATATTTTCATAGCCTTAGCAGAAGATACCCCAAACTTCTGGAAGAATATCATTACATTCTGATATTCCATATTCTCCATATAGCTATCGTGAATTGCTCTAGCTTTATCTGCTGATATACCTCTTATGCGTACCAGTTCTAAAGGTGCATTTTTAATTACCTCTAATGCATCACTTCCGAAGCCTTCTACAAATCCCCCCGCTGTTTTATAGCCTTTGACAATATTTCTAGCTGTTTTTTCTCCCACACCTTTTATAATACCACAGGATAAAAAAGATATTATTCCCTCTTCGGTAGCAGGCTCTATATATTCCACAATATCAGCATTCATCTGCTTTTCGCCCCTGTATGCTGCTACGGTCCCAATAATTTTACATGGCAAAACGGCACTATGCTGGTTTACCTCATAGTAGCCGGTAATGCTGATGATATCCTCGGCCTCATGTTCAAAGCCGTCCTCGTCTATTATTCTCTCAATTTCAAAGGTATATATTTTATACCCATTATCAATATTTTCATATATCTTATAATCAAATCTACCGATAATAGAGAGCTTTGTACCCACAGGGTAGCTGTCAAATGACCAGCGCTGCTTTGATTGCACCTTTGCCATCTAATAAAACATCCATTCTTTTGTATTGTAATAAATATATCCATAATGAAATGGCCTATAATAATCACAATTAATAGTATAAAGAATGTGTGTGATATTATCAACTCAACTTAAAAATCAATAATTATTTTTGTGGTGGGTCCTATTACTTGGCTGTAAATAAGCACTTTCCCCTTCCTCATAGGCTGTAAATACTAGTTAAGCACCTTATCTCTTTCCTCATATGTGCAGATATCCAAGAGTGGGTACTCCTGCTCTAATTTTTTAAGTATTTTTAGTGTATCGTCAGTTGAGCCCATATCAAGCACTGTAAATCTTCCGGTAAGCGCTATGCCTCTTACAAATTTATTGTTTACTGCATCTCTTATTATACCCTCAATATTATCTTCTTGGTCTTTAACTACTAATATGAGGTTCGCCTTTTCGTTATGGTACTTCTTCCTGTCTATTAACTTAAATATGGATACAAAGAAACAAAACAGTCCATAGATGGCTAGAAGCCAGACCAATGCATAGTCCATTCCCATAGAACTCAACTCCTTTGACAATACTGTTTTATCAATTAATTATTGTAAGGTATTCTATGAAAATGTAGTAGGATTGGTTACTGAATTAAATTAGCCTTTAACATTACTCTTCATAAGGCCATGCTGTGAACAATAAAAATACAACTCACCATACATCATTCTTGGGAATCTCACAGTTGCATTTTGCTCTGGGTACAGCCTTATAAAAACCATTCTGTCACTTTTAATAAAAGCCACAAACGATAGGTAGTGGTCTTTTGTCATTGGATGATCAAACGTAATATAATAATCATCCTCTATAACTTCTACATTGGGCATGTGTTGCTCAGAAGCTTTCTGTGCAATCAGTGGAACCAGCTTCCGGCCACAGCATGTGAACTCACCATTACCTGTTGCGGTAGCAATATTTCCGCAATCAGGGCATACATAAAACTTAACTTTTTTCATATTTCCTCCATCAGTTGTGTTAGGAGATAAATCTCCCTGTAATATTTTTTCAACGTTAACGCCAAAGAGGTGAGAAAGTTCAGGTAAAATGCTCACATCAGGACATCCAAGCCCTCGCTCCCATTTCGATATTGTCTTATCACTTAGATTAAGCATTTGCGCAACTTGCTTCTGTGTATAGTTTCTTTCTTTTCTCAATTTTAGAATTAGATTCCCGACTTTCATACAATCCATCTCACTCATCCTCCTTATTTAGCATAAACCGCTTAAAACCATATTACAATAAACGCTCCGTAGAGTTGATTCTCCTACCATGTCACTTATATATACAATATGAGCATTAATATGCCCTATATAATAGACCATAAGATATATTAGTAGTATAATTCTATATATCTTATTTTCCAATAATATATTATAACAGTTCGGGAGGAGGTATTAATGTGTTATTTACATAGGAAGTGAAAATGGAGATATTTGTCTCAATCAACTAATTAAAACTAATGATAGAATATGAGGATTATATATGAAGCAACTTAAAAGCCCACGTTTGATGTTGATTGCATCAATGACTATATTTGGTACCTTAGGGTTATTTGTAAGAAATATCTCTGTATCTTCCGGTGAGTTATCGTTGTATCGAGCTGTGTTGGCAGCTCTTTTGATTGTCGTATTTCTGCTGGTAACTAAGCAAAAGATTCCTTTTTCAAACATAAAAAAAGAAATCCCTCTGCTGCTTGCATCTGGAGTTGCAATGGGAATTAACTGGATTCTTTTATTTGAAGCATATAAATACACAACCGTTTCTGCTGCAACTCTGAGTTATTATTTCGCACCTGTAATCGTTACAGTAGTATGTCCCATTCTTTTCAGAGAAAAGCTGACCGTAAAGCAACTGCTATGCTTTGTTATGTCCACACTGGGTCTTGTAATGATCATTGGGATTGGAGATTTGGGCGGTGGAAATGATATTACCGGCATTTTATTCGGGCTTGGTGCAGCGGTATTTTATGCTACCGTTGTTTTGCTCAATAAGTTCATTAAAAATGTAGAAGGAATACATAGAACGTTTTTGCAATTTCTTTCTGCTATTGTAATATTAATTCCCTATGTTATGCTGACAAGCGGAATAACATTAGGGAGCTTAAACACAACTGGTTGGATCAATTTATTAATCGTTGGGCTTATTCACACCGGTGTAACATATTGCATGTATTTTTCTTCTCTTAAAGAATTACCAGGTCAAAAGGCTGCAATTCTCAGTTATATCGACCCATTGGTTGCCGTATTAATCTCAGTCACAATACTAGGTGAAACAATGACACTGTGGCAAGTAATAGGCGGTATTTTTATATTAGGTTTTACTCTTTGGAATGAAATTTCACCCAGATCCAAGAAGTAGCAGGAAATAATTATGTATATGCCAAAAATGGTGAGACCTTTATTTCGTCTCACCATTTTTATTTACTCTGATAATTTAAATTGAAGTGGTATTCACTCTACTTTAACAAAACGACAAATGCTATATCAAGTAACTCTTTGCCTTTATCCAAAACTATAAGCCCGCTTCTTTCTTCAATGCTTCTGCAACATCTGTCTTTTCCCATGAGAATTCAGCATCAGTTCTTCCGAAATGACCATAAGCAGCAGTCTTCTTATAGATTGGTCTCCTCAGGTCTAGCATCTTGATAATAGCTGCTGGCCTTAAGTCAAAGTGCTTATTTATCAATTCAACAATCTTCTCTTCCGGAATCTTTGCAGTTCCAAAGGTATCAACTAAGATTGATACCGGCTTTGCAACACCAATGGCATATGCAAGCTGTACCTCACACTTATTTGCAAGTCCTGCTGCAACTACATTCTTTGCAACATATCTTGCAGCATATGCAGCCGAACGGTCAACCTTTGTTGGGTCCTTTCCTGAGAAAGCACCGCCCCCATGTCTTGCATACCCTCCATAGGTATCAACAATTATCTTTCTGCCTGTAAGTCCCGAGTCTCCCTGTGGGCCTCCAACAACAAATCTTCCAGTTGGGTTAATAAAGTATTTTGTATTCTCATCCAATAACTCTGCCGGAATTATTGGCTTAATTACATGCTCTTGCATATCCTTCTCTATTGTATCATGGTCAACCTCAGGTCCGTGCTGAGTAGATATTACAACGGTATCTACCCTAACAGGCTTGTCTCCATCATATTCTACTGTAACCTGTGATTTTCCATCCGGTCTCAGGTAATCAAGTGTTCCATTCTTTCTCACGTCTGAAAGTCTCTTTGAAAGCTTGTGAGCAAGACTAATAGGCATTGGCATTAGTTCTGGAGTTTCATCACATGCAAACCCAAACATCATACCCTGGTCACCAGCACCAATTGCTTCAATCTGGTCATCTGTCATTTCACCTGACTTAGCTTCAAGTGCCTTATCAACACCCATTGCAATATCCGCTGACTGTTCATCTATTGAAGTCAAAACAGCACAGGTATGGGAGTCAAAGCCATACTTTGCTCTATCGTAGCCAATCTCTTCAATTGTAGCTCTAACGACTTTTGGAATATCAACGTAGCAATTGGTTGATATCTCCCCCATTACCAATACCATACCGGTAGTAACTGCAGTTTCACAAGCCACTCTAGCTTGGGGATCATTCTCATAAATTGCATCCAATACCGCGTCTGAAATCTGATCACAAATTTTATCTGGATGCCCCTCTGTAACGGATTCCGAAGTAAATAATCTTCTTGACATTTTTAACGCCTCCTATACTAGTATAATTATTCAACTTGAGGTACTTTTTTATGCTATAAAAAAAACCTCTTTACGAGGTTTGTCATTTTACTTTATGAACACCCCTCATCTCTCAGGAATAAACTCCTGAAGGAATTGGCACCGTATATGACTTCATCATATTGGTTGCCGGGTTTCATCGGGCCGCTCCCTCCACCTCTCTTGATAAGGAAAACCATATTAAGTTTTCAAGATAATTTAAACATAATTTTTGCTATGGGTCAAGTAGGATTTCTTAATTTGCTCGAAAAAATCAAAATCTAGAGCACATTATAGAAGTTGATATTTCTACACCTTCTTTGCATTTACCCTGGATATAAACTTTTCTACACCTATAATAAATCTCTCGTGTGTACCTTCACCTATTTTATCTTTTCCATCAAAAGCTTCGACCTTAAAGAGCAGGCGCTTCTCCAAAACCTCTATAAGCTCAGCCTTTGCTGTAACTGTCATTCCAACGGGGGTTGCAGCCATATGTTTAATATTTACCATAGTGCCCACTGTAGATAAGCCATCTTCTAAAGCCGGCTGTACTGCATTCATAGCCGATTTTTCCATAAGCGCAATCATGGCTGGCGTTGCATACACATCAATTCCACCACTTCCCAGTGCACTTGCAGTGTTATTAAGAGTAACTTCCTCACTTATTTCACAGACCAATCCTTTTTTAAGTTCCATAGTGCCTCCTCTTACTATTTCGCGCTGGCTTTTGACAAAATATTTCATATAAATAAATAGCTAGTATTACTATCTTTTGTTATTGTAGTACTTGCTAAACACTTCTGTCAACACAAGTTGGTGGTGATTGTAGTACTTGCTAAACACTTCTGTCAACACAAGTTGGTGCACCTTGTGCTTAAACTATTTATTGTCACAAGATGTATGTTCTGAATTCTCTTATAAAACAATAAAGGGAGCTTCTATCGATGTGTTCAACACCCTTAGAAGCTCCTTAGAACCTAAGATAAATTATGAATTTTCAAATATTTCTTCAAACTCTGCACCCTCAACCTTTTCTTTTTCAAGAAGGGTTTCAGCAAGTGCGATAAGCTTACTGTTGTTTTCTCTAAGAAGAGCAAGAGTTCTTTGATATGCGTCATCAATAATCTTCTTGACTTCATTATCAATTAAAGCAGCAATCTCATCAGAGTAATTTCTAGCCTGAGCAAGATCTCTTCCGATGAATACTTCATCATTTTCATTACCGAAAATCATATTGCCCAGCTTGTCACTCATACCATACTTGGTAACCATGTTTCTCGCAATTTGATTTACCTTCTTCAAATCGCTAGATGCTCCTGTGCTAACTTCATTCATTGTGATTTCTTCAGCTGCACGGCCTCCAAGAGCGATAATAATCTCTTCTATCAGCTGTGACTTAGTATGGTAACTCTTGTCTTCCTGAGGTCTGCTGGCAGTATAACCGCCTGCCATACCAGCAGGTATAATTGATACTCTGTCAACCTTCTGCTGGCTTGATACCAGCTTGATTGCTATAGCATGGCCTGCCTCGTGGTAAGCTGTAACCTTCTTGTCTTGCTCGCTCATTACCTTGCTACGCTTTTCAGGTCCCATCATTACCTTAAATACGGCCTCTTTTACTTCTTCCATGTTTATCTTCTTCTTGTTTTTACGAGCAGCCAACAATGCAGCTTCATTCAATAGGTTTTCAAGGTCTGCACCGGTAAAGCCTGGTGTAATTCTTGCTAGGTCGTCCAGCCTTACATCTTCTCCAAGAGGCTTCCCTCTCTGGTGAACCTTTAATATCTGCTCTCTTCCCTTGATATCAGGGTATCCAACTACTACCCTTCTGTCAAAACGTCCCGGTCTGAGTAGTGCTGGGTCCAAGATATCAGGTCTGTTAGTAGCCGCGAGTATAATAACGCCTTCATTTATTCCGAAACCATCCATCTCAACAAGTAATTGGTTGAGTGTCTGCTCTCTTTCGTCGTGTCCTCCGCCTAAACCTGCTCCTCTATGACGTCCTACTGCATCAATTTCATCTATAAATACTATACAAGGTGAATTCTTTTTTGCCTGTTCAAAAAGGTCACGCACACGGGATGCACCGACACCAACAAACATTTCAACAAAGTCGGAACCGCTTATTGAGAAGAATGGAACACCTGCTTCACCTGAAACAGCTTTAGCAAGAAGCGTTTTACCTGTACCCGGAGGTCCAACTAGTAGCACCCCTTTTGGTATTCTTGCACCCAATTCAACAAACTTTTTCGGGGCTTTTAGGAATTCAACTATCTCCGCGAGCTCTTCCTTTTCTTCGTCTGCACCTGCAACATTTTCAAATGTAACCTTTTTCTTATCGTCAACCGTCATTTTTGCCCGACTTTTACCAAATGACATTACTCGGTTTCCGCCACCGCCGCCCTGTGACTGTTGCATAAAGAAAAACCATATCAACACTAGTACTACTATAAAACCAAGTGTTGGAAGTATTGCCACCCACCATGGCGCTGATGGAGGCTTAACAACATAAAAGCTCTCTATAAGATTACTCTTGCTTGCCTTTGTAAATTCCTCTGATGCAGATACAACATCAGGGGGAACATTGACAATAAATTTCGTCTTTCCTTCAATTGCGTAATCTTTTTTTAGTTCTATCGTAGCAGTATCTCCCTGCAATTCAACTGCTTTTACCTCACCCGCATCCATTTTTGCCAGTAACTGTGAATACTGCATGGTTGGCGGATTGTCAGAAGCCTGGTACAAGGTAACAATAGCTATAATAATGACAAATATTATTATATAAAAGCTTATTCCCTTAAAATATTTCAAATATCTCCCTCCTCATGTCCTGTGAGACATTCCTTGAGCCTGTAGCCCTTTAGTGTCTAGCATAAAATACCAGCACAGTATATATTATATTAGCATATGCACTTATAAAACACAATAAACATACGTTGAAGTTCATATTTTTTTAACTATTTTTCGTATACTTCTCTCTTAAGGACACACACCTCAGGAATATTTCTGTACTTGCCTGCATAGTCAAGTCCATAACCAATAACGTATTCGTCAGGTATTTCTATTCCTTTATAATCAATAGTTAAATCTGCTTGTCGTCTAGATGGTTTATCTAATGCAGCACAAATCTTAATACTTGCTGGCCCTCTTGTGTGCAAAAGCTCTGTCAGATGCTTAAGTGTAAGACCGGTATCGATTATATCCTCTACAATAAGTATGTCCTTTCCGGTAATATCTGTATCGAGGTCCTTAATTATCCTAACTACCCCTGATGATTTTGATGAGTTACCATAACTTGATACTGATATAAAATCCATATCAGTTGGTATGGTAATCTCCCTTGCTAAATCTGCCAAAAATACAACGCCGCCTTTTAAAACTCCTACCAGCATAAGCTCCTTTCCCTCATAGTCACGGGAAATTCTCGCGCCTAATTCCTTCGCGTTTTTTGCCAACTCTTCCTTAGTTATTAGAACCCTTTCTATTACATCCATTGTCTGATAAATCCCCCTCTTTTTTAGATGCACTATCACTAAATGAAATTTTTAGTATGAACTTAGTATTGTCAGTTACTCTATAATTATCACTTGTTTTCTTGCCAATAATCCAAATAATTTCCTGTCCTGCTGCAATTAGCGGAATACTGCTTCTTATCTCTTTTGGAACCTTCTCATCTATTAAATATTCTTTCAATTTTTTTGTTCCATTTGATTTAAATGGTTTAAAAACATCTCCGCTTTGCCTATTTCTTACAACCAATTCAGAAGCTTGGGTTGTATATATATCACTTTGCACAAGGTATCTTTCCTTAGCTTTTTTTATTAAATCCAAGTCAAAATAAGCTTCTTTTTCAGAGTTCATTAACTGTTTTATATCTAGTTTATCCTTCGAGTTACTCATAGTTTCGGCAACTATAACTTCCGTAGTTATTTGCATTGATGTATCTTCTACAATAGTAATACCTGGAATATTAAGCTTCTCACAAAAATCCTTTGTTTGCTTGGTTGACTTAAAGGATAATTTTATATTGTCATATTGTCTAGTAGCTATAATCCCCTGCTTGATATCTATACTACTTCCGCTTCTACCACTAATACAAAGTTCGTTTAATCGGTCTATATGAATAGACTCAATACCCGTTAAGTTTCCCTTTACCTGCTTAATGGCTAATCTTAATACCCTAGTTCTAATGGCACTGTCTAAGCCTTGTAAAGGCTCTATTCTCAGTCTCACCACTTTAGATAAAGTATCAGACAAATTTTCTGCACCCGAAGCTGTATTACTCCGAGCTAAAGTGTCCCAGGCTGTATTACGCTGATTTGCGGCATCACATTCAGTATTGCGCTGATTTGCGGCATCACAATTCGCACTATTTGCTGTATCACAAGCCGTATTATTCTTATTTGCTGAACCTGAAACACTGCAAACCTTACTATAAGCTATCTGAGCCTGTTTTGAGAGGTACTGTTCGTCCATTCTTATAATAGAAGAAAGTCTAAGAATATTATCCGAAACATCAATTCCCATGGCTTCATTTATTGCAGGTAGCAAATTAAGTCTAACCTTGTTGCGGGTATAATCCGTTTCAAGGTTTGAGCTATCTACAATAGCGCTCAACTCATTTTCATGTACATACTGTTCAATATCCAATCTGCTCACATCCAGCAGCGGCCTAATTATGTTTCCCCGTAAGTGAGACATGCCAAGCATTCCCTCAGTACCAGTACCTCTAAAAATCCTCATCAGCACTGTCTCAACCTGGTCATTTTTATTATGGGCTACTGCAATCTTTGTGGCCCCGGTCCTTACAAGTGTTTGCGAAAATGCATCGTATCTAGCATTTCTGCCTGCTTCTTCAAGAGATATTTTATCATTTTGAGCCAACTTGGCAACATCTATTTTAAAAATAATTGGCTTAATATTAAGGCTTCTACAAAAATCCTCTACAAACCGCTCGTCCCTCAAAGCCTCCTGACCTCTTAGCATATGATTTATGTGCACGGGATAAAGCTTAATGTCGAGTTGCTGTGATAACTGGTATAAAACATGCAGAAGGCATATGGAGTCGTATCCACCCGATACGCCAACCACAACGCCTTCTCCTTTTTGTAATAACCCGTTGTTTTTAATTGTATTTAAAACATGTTGCTTTAGCATCAACACTACCTACTGTCTAAATTTTTCAAGGTTTGCAAACTTAGTGTACTGTCCAAGCCATACCAGTTCAACCGTTCCGGTGGACCCATTTCTGTGCTTGGCTAATATAACCTCTGCAATATTTTTCTTTTCAGTCTCAGGATTATAATAATCATCCCTGTACAAAAACATTACTATGTCAGCATCCTGCTCTATAGCTCCCGATTCTCTCAGGTCGCTAAGTATAGGTCTGTGATCTGTTCTAGTTTCAGAAGCACGACTAAGCTGTGAAAGGGTTATAACCGGGATATTTATTTCCTTTGCAAGTATCTTTAGGGAACGAGATATCTCAGAAATCTCCTGCTGCCTGTTTTCGCTCTTGCTTCTTGACCCCTGCATAAGCTGTAGGTAGTCTATAACCACCAAGCCAATATTATGCTCCAGCTTAAGTCTTCTGCATTTAGCACGTATTTCTGTAATTGATATACCAGGAGTATCATCTATAAAAATAGGAGCTTCTGACAGAGGAGCCAATGCTCTTGCTACCTTTTGCCAGTCGTTGTCCTCAAGGTTACCTGTCCTCATTTTTCCGCTGTCTACCATGGCTTCAGAGCACAACATTCTATTTACTAGCTGTTCCTTTGACATTTCAAGCGAAAATATTGCAACAGGTACCCTGCCATGCACTGCCGCATATTGCGCAACATTCAAAGCAAATGCAGTCTTACCCATAGCCGGTCGGGCTGCAATCAGTATAAGGTCAGAGTTATGAAGACCTGAGGTCTTGAAATCCAAGTCATTAAAGCCTGTGGGTATTCCCGTAACATGTCCTTTATTGTTGTATAATTCCTCTAGCTTGTTAAACGTATCAACAAGCACGTCCTTTATGGGAACAAAGCCCTGCGAGCTTCTCTTCTGGAGTATATCAAATATGCCTTGTTCTGCTTTATCAAGAATATATGAAACCTCTTCTCCTGCAGCATAACCCAAATCAACTATATCGGACGAGGTTTTAATCAGCTTTCTCAAAAGCGCTTTCTCTTCAACAAGCTTTGCGTAGTGTTTTACATTTGCAGTAGTAGGTACAGCTGTAGCCATATTAGTTAAGTACTCCAGCCCACCAACTAGCTCTAGCTTGCCATGTAGCTTGAGCCTTTCAGAAACAGTAATCAAATCTATAGGCTGTGCTCTGTCAAACAGCTCAATAATTACGTCATATATCTCTTTGTGATCCGGTCTGTAAAAATCCTCCGACCTCAGTATCTCCATAACTACCGGAATTACTTCCTTGTCTATCAGCATGGAGCCAAGCACAGATTGCTCTGCCTCTAGGCTTTGAGGCGGAATTCTCCCAAGAGCACCAATATCCATTAAACTATCCACCTATTCAATCAAATAATTTCTTTTTATATGCTAATTATATTCTATTGGCTTATAAGTAGCCAATAAGCCTTTTACATTTATCTAGGCGTTAATAAATAATAAATGTACAACACCGATACATTACAAACTCTCAACCTTAACTGTAAGCTTTGAACTAATTTCAGGGTAGAGCTTTACTTCAACCTCACAAGTTCCTATTGATTTCAAGGCCTCAGGCATTACAAGCTTTTTCTTATCAATATCCAACTTATGCTGAGCTTTGAGTGCTTCTGATACATCCTTGCTTGTGATGGAACCAAAAAGCTTTCCATTCTCTCCTGCCTTAACCTTAAGTGTTACAGTTGTTGATTTAATTTTCTCAGCCAAGGCCTTTGCCTGAGCAATCTCCCTGTCTTTTCTCTGCTTTTCTGCCTCATTTTTTGTCTTCATAACATTTATATTGGAAGCAGATGCTTCAACAGCAAGTCCCTTTGGGAATAGAAAATTTCTTGCATATCCATCAGACGCTTCAACCATCTGGTCTTTCTTACCTAAACCTTTAACGTCCTGCTTTAATATTACCTTCATCGTATAATTACCTCCACCTTCAATGGTTATTCTTTGTTCAATCCATCTATATAGTCATAAATTGCTGATTTAAGCATATCTCTAGCTTCTTCGATTGTAACATTCTGTATCTGGGCTCCTGCAACTGTCATATGACCACCACCGCCCAATTTTTCCAAAATCATCTGTACATTAATCTCCCCTAGGGATCTTCCACTTATTACAACCTCTCCATCATAATAACTCAAAACAAAAGCAGCTACAAGTCCGGATAGGCTTAAAAGCTGATCTGCTGCTTGAGCAGCAATAAGTTGAGCATTTTTAACGTTTGACGGACAAATAGAAACAGCCATATTGTCAAAAACAATTTCTGCGTCCCTAACAATATTTGCAATTGTAATATATGTTTTTAAGTCATTTTGGAACATCTGCTTGACATTGACTGTGTCAACGCCATGTCTTCTCAAATAAGATGCAGCCTCGAAGGTTCTGACACCTGTTTTGAAAATAAAGTTCTTGGTATCCACAACTATTCCTGCATACAATGCCTCAACTTCAATATTAGTAAGAGTAATTTTATCTTCTAGATACTGAAGTATCTCAGTAACAAGCTCACATGTTGAGGATGCATAAGTTTCCTGGTAAGTTAGCACCGCATCCTGTATATAGTCAGCGCCCCTTCTGTGGTGGTCAATTACAACAATCTGATCTGTCATGCGCAATAGCTCAGGTGTCTCAGTAAAGCTAGGTCTATGGGTATCAACAATGATTAGCAAAGTCTTATTTGTAATTATATCTAGTGCTTCATTTCTGCTTACAAATAGATTCTGATACTCAGGTTCTTTTGATATTTTTGCAAGTACTGGATCTATATTAACGTTTGAATGATTCAATACTATATTTACACGCTTATCCCTACTCTTTACAATCCTATATATTCCTAGAGCTGCTCCAAAGCAATCAATGTCAGCATTTTCATGCCCCATAATAAGTACTGATGGAGCCTGGTCTATCAACTCTCTCAGGGCGTATGCGATAACTCTAGCTTTAACCCTTGTCCTCTTTTCAAGTTCTCTGTTTCTCCCTCCAAAGAACCTAAAATTATTACCGTCCTTAATTACAACATGGTCTCCTCCCCTACCCAGGGCAATATCAATACTAGCCGAAGCATTTTGTAGATTGTCTGCCATAGTAGGTGCATTTATACCAATTCCTATACTTAGCGTGACAGGAATCTTGTTTCCTAAATTAATTTCCTTGACTGTCTCAAGCACTTCAAACTTCTTTTCTTCGAATTGCTTTAGATACTTATATTGAAAAATAAATAAATATTTATCTCTCTCAAACTTTTTGAGTAACCCCCCAGTGTCCCCTGACCATGCAACAATCTTCTTGTCAATCTCCGCAAGTATCTGAGGCCTTTTTGCATCCTCCATGCTTTGCATAAGGTCATCATAGTTATCTATTACTATAAGTCCTACCGTTGTTTTTTCATCTGCGTACTTTTGCTTTTCATTAATTATCTCAGTATTGTCCACGAGATATAGCATTACAATGACACTATCTTCACCATTACTATCGTCTAGCTTTACAAGGTTTCCCATAGCAGTATAAAATCTGTCGTCAATCTCAATATCCTTGCATATAGACGTAGTAGTTATGCCTTCAATAGGAATGAGATCAGGTACTAGTTCAGAAACTACCACATGTAGCTTCTTTTCATTACCAAATATAGCCTTGAACGATGAATTGTACCATATAACCTCCCCGCTTAACTCAGCTAGTACCAGAGGCATAGGAAAATTGAGCAGCGTATCCTTCGTCGCGCAATCTATATTGAAGGTAAGATTTTCTATATACTTTGTAATCTCTTTTCTTCGTAAACTGTTAGTTCTTTTGTTGTAAATAATTAAAAAGATAATCAATACATAGCAAGGTATTGCAAACCAAAAATTCAAAACGGTGATTAATATAACTAGAAAAAGAATAATCCAGATATAAAACCCCGCCTTTGGGATAAAAATACCTGATAGTTTTTTGCTATCCATTTAATTTCTCCTCATTTTTTAAGCTCCTATTCGCTTGTTCCTAGCACTGTTTAGATGCTTTGAAAGCTCTGAAAGGTCACCATAGTACTTTTCAACATCATGATTCTCAATCAGACCGAGCTTAATTTTGTTTTCAATTTTAGTTTCTATAGTCTTATAGTTTATCCCTAGTCTTCGTCCTAGAAGATAACTTATCAAAATAGTGTTTGCAAGTGTATCTGCAAGAGATTCATGAACTTCCTCTCGCATTCCATTTACCAATGACTTATAGAGATTCGCCACGTCCGTTAGCATCTCACTCTTAAGCCATTCAATATTTTTCACATTTCTAGTAATGTCCAATTGGTTATCAAACTGAGGCATTGTAATCACTCCATATGTATATATTAACCAGCTTTATAAGCCGATTAAGGTAAATTATATCATGGAGTATTACGTTTTTCCTTAATTTCCCACATTCATAGCCAACAGCACCCTGTATTGCCTTATCTAAGGCTATTCAACCACACTTTCGGTTTTATTTCTCTTTGGATAAGAGCCTAAGTGCTTATACCATGATGCTTTACGCCTGACCATTGTCAAAGCGTCATGCACATCCTGATCCTCCTCATGACCATCAATATCAATAAAAAATATATATTGGCCAAGCATCGCCTTGCTAGGTCTAGATTCTATTCTTGTCATGTTAATGTCCCAAAGACTAAATATATCTAAAACTCTATACAAGCTTCCTGGGGTATTGTTGGTGCTGAATACGATGGAAGTCTTGTCATTCCCAGTGCGTTTGACAGGCTTACCTGCCACTATTACAAACCTTGTGTGATTATTATCCTGATCCTGTATATTACTTTTTATAATCTCCAGCCCATAAGAGGTTGCTGCTGCCTTTGACACTATAGCCGCATAAGGCTCAGAGCTGTGTGAAACACGTTCAGCAGCCTTTGCAGTACTTCTCTCCTCGAATAGCTGTACGCCAGGAAGATTCTCATCAATATAACTTCTTGCTTGTCCAAGTGGCTGTGAATGGGATAGAATACATGTTACTTCTGCAATATCAGTACCTTTCTTAGCTGCAAGATGAAGTTTAACAGATAGGACGAGTTCGTCAATTATATAGAGCCCATCTTCCTTTGCAAGTGCATCTAGTGTGGCATTTACTGCCCCTTCTAAGGAGTTCTCTATAGGTACTATAGCAGCATGTATCTCTCCGCTTTTTACCGCTGCAAGTGCATGTGCGAAAGAAGAATATTCTATATATTCGTATTGCAATTGTTTGTCATACTCAATAGCTGCCTCATGTGAAAAGGTCCCCTTTGGACCTAAATATCCTAAGCCTTTTGCTGTCAAAACCATACCCATCCTTTTTAACCAACTAAAATATATAATATCATTAATTATGGTTATTTCCAATAGTAAATGTACTTTGTTACTACAGCGTACCTTTATAGCAAATACAAGAAAATTTACTTCGCAAATCCGTTCAGTGCTTATTTTACTATTTTATCTTGCTCAGTATATTTTCTTGTTCGCTAGGGAACCCTAGGTTCCCTTCGACACTTCTGCAACACTCTAAAACTTATAAATTCCTATATTAGTAAAAAAGTGCATCACCATGTATTAGCTAACTAATCCATGGGATGCACTTTGATATCTATATATCTTATTCAGCTGTATATGGGAGCAAAGCAATATGCCTTGCTCTCTTAACTGCAACTGTAAGCTGACGCTGGTGCTTTGCGCAGTTACCAGAAATTCTTCTAGGAAGAATCTTGCCTCTTTCAGAAACATACTTTCTGATCTTAGCAACGTCCTTGTAATCTATATCAGTAGCCTTGTCCACGCAAAATGAGCAAACCTTCTTCTTAGCTCTTCTCATTTTCATGCCAGTCTTGCTATCACCCTTATCGTAAGAGTCTCTGTCATTTCTTCTGTTACCCTTTTTGTCCTGTGCCATGTTAAATGCCCTCCCTTCGCACGTCTTTCGAATGTAAAGACGATAATTATATATTCAGTCGTAAGTTCATTGTTAAGAGATGAATAGTGCTACTTCTTAGAATGGTAGCTCGTCATCATCATCCATTGGATAGAAGCCGTCACCTGCTGGAGCTGGAGCATCCTGATAGGATCTACCTCCCGCTGGAGCAGCGCTGCCTTCTCCTCTTTTGCTATCAGCAAAATAGGTTTCTTCAGCAACAACCTCTGTCACATAGTGACGTTTCCCTTCGTTGTCGTCCCATGTTCTGGTTTGTAATCTTCCGATTATACCAACCTGCTGGCCTTTTGCGAAGTACTTACCACAGAATTCAGCAGTCTTCTCCCATGCAACAATGTTGAAAAAATCTGCCTGTGCTTCTTTGGTAAAACGTCTATTTACAGCGATTGTAAAGCTGCAAACTGCTGTATTATTCCCGCTTGTATAACGTAATTCAGGATCTTTGGTGAGCCTTCCCATCAAGATAACTTTATTCATAATGTTTAGCCTCCCTCTTTAATTAGTCCTTCTTTATTACGATGTACTTGAGAATGCCTTCTGTAATCTTGTATACTCTTTCTAATTCAGCTGGAAACTCTGGGCTTGATGAGAAATTAACAAGCACATAGTAACCGTCAACCTTATCATTGATTTCATAAGCCAACTTTCTTTTGCCCCATTCGTCAATGCTTTCAAGCTGAGCAGAAGTTTCAATCATAGTCTTGAACTTTTCAACAAGAGCTTTTGTATTTTCTTCTCCAACCTCTGAATCGATTATAAAGATAGTTTCATACTTCTTTAGCATTTATAGGTCACCTCCCCTCGGACTATACGGCTCCGCAACAAGAATGCAGAGCAAGGACGTAATATCAATATTTGTATTTGTCACATACAGTTGTCTATTGTAACATAACAGAGTTTATATTTCAAGGAATTCTTCATAAATATTTTCTATTCATTTATTATGGCCATTTTACCCTTTACATTAGATTAATGAAATTATGTCAGAAATATCAAAATAAATTGATTTATTAACCATAATTTGATAATGTTATCATATATTTCATTTTTTTGAGTTACTTTCTATTTGAAAGGACCTTTTGTATGAGACTGAAGTTAACTATAGCAGTTATTGTGACAGTATTAATATTAATTTGTAGTATTCTTTTATACCCTTCTATAATTACTAATAATAGTGAAAAGTCGATGCCCTCTGTTAATAACAAAAAGCAACCTCTCTATCATTTTATACTTATTGGTCAAAATTCTGATGATCCTTTTTGGACTGAGGTCAAAAGTGGCGTATTTAAGGCCGCAGAAGATTATAATGTTGCAGTCGAATTTAACTGCCCGAGATTTACTAACCTTCAGGAGCAAAAGCAATATTTAGAAATAGCTATTGCCTCGAAAGTCGATGGGATTGCAACCCATGTCCTTGATGAGGCTACATTTGCTCCATTGATAAATCGAGCTGTAGAAATGGGTATCCCTACTGTAACTGTTGAGACAGATGCCAGAAACAGCAAGAGAATGGCTTTTATCGGAAATAACAGTTATCAGATAGGCTATGAAGAAGGCCAAATGGTTGTGTCTGCCTCTTTGGGAAAATCTGATGTTGCATTAATAATGGACAGCTATACCTCCGACATTGGTGATGTATCTACCAACCTTAGAATCAGCGGATTCAAAGATGCTGTAAAAGAATTTGGAGGCTTAATAGATATAAAGGAAATTAAGGTTTCGGGCATGGGCCTCTTTACGGCGGGAGAGATAACCAATCAGCTTATTGCAAACAACCCAAAAATTGATACTATTATCTGTTCTAGTCCTAAAGATACTCTTGGAGTTGCTCAAATGTTAGTTGACCAAAATAAAGTAGGAAAGATTAATGTTATCGGTTACGGTTATCTACCAGAAATTTTTAAGTATATAGAAAAGGGAGTAATCTATGGGTCCATTATAAGTAATCCTTATAATATGGGCTACAACAGTA
Organism: Bacillota bacterium; assembly: GCA_023439045.1. Classification (GTDB taxonomy): domain Bacteria; phylum Bacillota; class Clostridia; order Acetivibrionales; family DSM-1351; genus Ruminiclostridium. Next base: position 31,425 of record JAEXOY010000045.1, read on the forward strand.
TCAAAGCTTTAGTCGAGTTAAGAACACAGTACAGGACCTCGGCATATGTCGATACAGGTGTGTATTCTGTAACAAAGCAAAACATATATCAGTACATTAAGCCCAATACTTCTAATGACTAGCATACTTGGAAGGATAGATTTATGAAAAACCTAATTACAGGCTTGTTTAAAAACAATAAAATACGAAGAAAACTAATAATATACTTTATGATAACCACATTTCTAATGGCTTTGGTTAGCTTCTATACACATTTCAATGCAAGAATGCTCACAAGCCAGATGGATACTATGTTTGCAAGCAATTTTGAATTGGACGAATTAAAGGACAGTATGGATAATGTACAGCTTTACTTAGAAAGTTTCTTAGATACCAAGCATTCTGATAGTCTCAGAAATTTTATAGACAGCAAAACTAAGTTACAGAAACATAGTTCAACACTATTAAAAACAGCGGATTACAGTCAAAGTGGTCTTGTAATGAGGGATATAGGTAACATGATTGACAACTATCTTACCAAGGCTGATTCAGCGGTTCTGGCAAAGCGAGGGCGAGACATATCAAAATACATTGGATATTATAATGAATCAAATAAGCTATATGGCTACATAGAATTATATATTAATAAACTAAATAATAACCTTTTAAAGGAAAACACCTCCAGGTATCAAACCGTTTCTAATAGAATTGAATTTATCCAAATGTTAAATATATTTATAATTATTGGAGTTGTTTTATTCAATATTATATTCATACTTCTAACAACTTACAAAACCACAAAACCATTAGTAAAGTTATCTACTGCAGCAAATGAAATATCAAAAGGAAACTTTGATTTTCCCGATGTCAGCGTCTCTACAGATGATGAAATAAGCGTCATGGCTGAAGCCTTCAATAAAATGACCCATAGTATAAGAGAACATATTGATGACCTTCAGGAAAAAGCCCAATTAGAGAGAAAGCTAAAAGAGCAAGAGCTTCAAAATCTTACTATGAAGAATCATTTAAGAGAGGCAGAATTGCAGGCACTGCAATCCCAGATAAACCCTCACTTTATATTTAATACCCTAAATGCAGGTGCTCAGATTGCAATGATGGAGGGAGCCGATAAGACCTGCTTCTTTGTTGAGAATGTTGCAAACCTCTTCCGGTATAACCTCAAAAAACTGGATAGGCCTGTAACTTTGAGTGAAGAAATAAACAATATCAGTATCTATATTTTTATACTCAAAACTCGCTTTGGCGATAGGATAGAATTTGAACAAAACATACAAACTGATGACTTGGACATGCCAATGCCCTGCATGGTTTTACAGCCAATAGTTGAGAATGCCTTCATTCATGGTATAAGTGACTATGAAACAGGGGGAAAGATTACTTTATCTGTCTCTACACAAGACGAATTCCTACAAGTAACAGTAAGTGACAATGGTGTAGGCATGAGTGAACAGCGTCTGCAAAAACTATTAGGCATAGATGATCAAAACGATTCAGTTTCTGAAAACAAAGACATTATAAAAGGACATACCACAGGCATAGGCATGAAAAATGTTATCAGCAGACTCAAAATTTTTTATGGAACAGAAGATATCATAAGTATAAAAACTTCCCCTGGTTGTGGCACATCTGTGTGCATTAGTATTCCATTAAGCGTAAAGGAGACAGGTTATGTACAAAATGCTAATAGCTGACGATGAACAAATAGTGTTGGACTCTCTAAAATACATTATCTCAAAAAACTTTAGTAATGAGATCCAATTAGAAGTAGCCCATTCTGGCAGAGAGGCGATTGAAAAAGCAGAATTACATGTTCCCGATATAATATTTATGGACATAAATATGCCTGGAATAAATGGAATAGAAGCCATCAGAGAACTTAAGGGTAAGCTTAGGAATGCTATATTTATAATACTAACTGCATTTGATCAATTTGATTTTGCTAAAGATGCCCTCAAATTAGGTGTTACAGAGTACTTATTAAAGCCTGTAAACAGGGAAAAAATCGTTTCTACTATTCGTAGAAGCATAGAAAACATTGAAATAGAGCGTATTAGGAGAAAGAAGGAACTTGACTTAAAGGAGAAATTTGAGCACATACTTCCAATTTTAGAAAATGGTTTTATATATTCTATGCTCTTTTTCGAGGATAATAGTTGGGAAATATCTAATTATAAGAATATATTTGAAATAGAAGAAGATGCTGGCTACATAATGACAATAGAGTTTGCACAAATACTTGAGCAGGGAGAGATGATAAACAGAATAGGGCTAAGCATGAAGGGACAGACCTTTTATCCATACTTGAGGGATCTTCTCAAGGGTAGATGCAAGTGCTTTGTAGGTCCAAGCATCTTAAACAGGGTTATCGTTTATATTCCTGTTGCCTCTGGAACCGACGAATATAAGCAACGCTTAGGTGCAGTATCTATTGCAGAGTATATATATGGTCAGATATCTGAGAAAGCAGACGTTGATTTCTTTATTGGTATTGGGCGCACCTATATAGGCTTTGATAATATTTACCGTTCATATGAGGAATCTCTAAGAGCTATTCGCTATGCTTCTGAAAAGGGGTTTTATCACATAATGGACATACCTGTAGAAAAAGAATTACAAGAAAAATATCCCCTCCAAAAGGAAAAGCTGCTGCTCGAGAAGGTTGCCCTTGGTGATACCGATATTAGTCTTCAGTCCTTTAAATATATTTTTGAGTGGCTTGAGCTTACTTATATAAATGATGTAGATAAAATTAAAGCAAAGCTGCTTGAGCTAATAATACTTATAATGAGGCTAGCAAACGAATACAACATAGATGGGCAATCCGTTAATAGTATAGAAAACATTCGCGAGCTGCAAGCAATAAACAACCTATCCGAACTGAAACTTTGCTGCTCACAAAAGATTGAGTTTGTCACAAAGGGTATATACGAATGCAGAGAAAAGAAGGTAAATATTTTAGTTACAAAAGCGATTCACTATATTCGAGATAACTTTAGGAAGGATATAACATTAGAAGATGTATCACAGTATGTAAACATTAGCCCTCACTATTTCAGTAAACTGTTTAAGGATGAAACAGGAGAAAACTTTATTGATTTCCTTACAAACCTTAGAATAAATCTAGCAAAGGATCTGATAAAGAGTTCCAATATGAGTGTTAAGGAGATTTGTTATGAAATAGGCTATGGTGACCCAAATTATTTTAGCAGAATATTTAAAAAGGTAGTAGGCATTACTCCAACTGAATATAGAGACTGCATTATTTCAAGAGTTAAGGATGGTGTATTATGAAAAGAAGGGTATTAAAAAAAATTATATCCCTCTCCCTATTAGCCACATTACTTTTATTAACTGCATCATGTGGTGACGATAATGACTTAGGGCCAAATACCATAAAAGATTCCAAAATAAAAATAGGGCTGTCTATGGCAACCCTCCGTGAAGAGCGTTGGCAGAAGGATACTGATATTCTTGTCGCAAAGGCAAAAGCAAAAGGAGCAGAGGTAATAGTTCAAAATGCAAATAATAGCCAAGATGACCAGATTTCCCAGGTAAAATATTTGCTTGACCAAAATATCGATATACTAATGATTGTACCCCAGGATGCGGATAAATCTATCGAGGCTGTTGAGCTTGCTAAAAAGAAAGGAATTAAGGTTATGTGCTACGACAGATTAATTAAAAATGCAAACGTAGAGTATTACATATCCTTTGACAATATTTTAGTGGGTGAGGACATTGCCTCAACAATTACTGAAAAGGTACCACGTGGAAACTACCTCATAATAAATGGGGCTCCTACTGATAATAATAGCTTTATGTACAATACAGGCTTCAAAAACATCCTCCAGCCTTATATAGATAATGGTTCAATTAAGTTAATAGATGAAACCTGGGCAGAGGATTGGAGACCTGAGGACTCTTTTAAGTTTGTAGAGAAGGCTCTGCAAAACAATGAACACATTGACGCTATTATCGCTGCAAATGATAATCTCGCTGGGGCTGCAATAGAGGCTTTATCAGAAAAACAACTTGCCGGAAGTGTTTTGGTTGGTGGACATGATGCAGATATCTCTGGTTGTCAAAGGGTTGCAGAAGGAACCCAGTATGTGACAATTTATAAGCCTATTGAACAGTTAGCCGCTAAGGCTATAGATGTTGCAATTGGTCTAGTAGAGAAGGGAACCTATGAATCTAATAGCTTTATTAATGATGGTAAATACTCTGTGCCTTATCAAAAGATTACCCCTATAGTTGTTACGAGGGATAATTTAATGGATACTGTTATAAAGTCAGGGTTTCATCGCATGGAGGACGTCTACCTAAATGTTCCTAAATCTCAGTGGCCACATTTAAATTAGAATTCTTACCTTTTTTAATAATAAAAATATGCTATCTTTTGATAGCATATTTTTTTATACAGCAAATTAAGTAAGACGTTTAGTAATTACCTCTAGCGACAACAGTTGTTCTCAAATTGTATTCTATAAATGTAAGTAAATAACAGTTTTTTTAAGGGAGGAATTGTATTATGAAGAGATCTCATCGTTTGGCAGCATTGGCATTGGCAGGAGTAATGTCAATATCATTGTTTGCAGGTTGTGGCAACTCAAGTAGCTCAGATAGCTCTAGTGCTGACAGTTCTGTAGCTCCTAGTTCTTCAGCATCATCAAAGATTAAGATTGGTCTATCTCTACCAACCCAGCAGGAAGAAAGATGGGTTAGAGACAAAGCTGCAATGGAAGAAGCTGCAAAAGCTGCTGGTGCAGAAATAGCTGTTCAGATTGCAAACATGGATGCTGCAAAGCAGGATTCACAGTGTGAGAATCTATTGTCACAGGGAATAAACGTACTAATTCTTGCTCCACACGATGCAACTGCATCAGCTTCAATTGTTGATAAGGCTCACAAGGCTGGTGTAAAGGTTATTTCCTACGACAGATTGGTTATGGGCACTGATGTAGACGTATATATGTCCTTTGACAATGTTAAAGTTGGTGAAATACAAGGTAAGTGGTTCACTGATAACCTTCCAAAGGGTAACATAGTATGGTTGTCAGGTTCACCAACAGATAACAACGCAAAACTCTTCAAGGAGGGTGCAGCTAAGTATCTACAGCCAAAGATTGATAGCGGAGATTACAAGGTTGTTATGGAACAGCCAGTTGTTGACTGGAAGCCAGACAACGCGCTGAAATTAATGGAAAATGCTCTTACAGCTAACAAGAATGATATCCAGGGTGTATTAGCTCCTAATGATGGTACAGCTGGTGGTTGTATTCAGGCTTTAGCAGCACAAGGTCTAGCAGGCAAGGTGCCAATAACTGGTCAGGATGCAGAGCTCGCAGCTGCAAAGAGAATAGTTGAAGGTACACAAGGAATGACAGTTTATAAGGATACTAGAGAGCTTGGTAAGGCAGCTGTAGCAGCAGCTATCAAGATGGCTAAGGGTGAAGACCCAGGCGCAGACCAAAAAGTAAACAATAATAAGATAGACGTTCCTTCCATCCTTCTCACTCCAGTAGCAGTTGATAAGACAAATATAGATAAGATTCTTATCGAAGGCGGATACCTGAAGAAAGAAGATGTATACGGTAAGTAATATATAACCAACATATTCAAAAACAACAATATAGGGGAATGGCATTAGTGTTATTCCCCTATTTTCTTTAAAGGTGGAATAATTATGAGTGAATATATTTTGGAAATGCACAATATCACCAAAGAATTCCCTGGAGTTAAGGCCTTGGACAACGTCACATTTAAAGTAAAGAAGGGCGAAATCCATGCCCTATGTGGTGAAAACGGAGCAGGAAAATCTACTTTGATGAAAGTTTTAAGTGGTGTTTACCCATCTGGTACATACACGGGGGATATTATTTTAAATGGTAAGCAACAGCACTATAGTAGTATTAAAGACAGCGAACACGCAGGTATAGCAATCATTTATCAAGAGCTTGCTCTGGTTAAGCAGATGAGCATATGTGAAAACATATTTCTTGGTAATGAAAAGGTTCGTAGGGGTTTTATTAACTGGGACGAGTCATATGTAGAGACTCAAAAGGTTCTCAAAGAAGTAAGATTAAATCTAAATCCACTTACCAAGGTATCAAATCTTGGTATTGGTCAGCAGCAACTTGTAGAAATAGCAAAGGCAATTGCAAAAAATGCTGAGGTTCTTATTTTGGATGAACCATCAGCGGCACTTACCGAATCCGAAACGGAAAATCTGTTACAGATATTGAATGAACTTAAGTCAAAGGGTGTAACATGTATATATATTTCTCACAAATTAAATGAGGTATTTGCTATCGCTGACACAATTACTATTCTAAGAGATGGTAAAACCATTTGTACAGAAAATAAGAAAGATATAACAGAAAATATAGTAATATCCAAAATGGTAGGTAGAGAATTAACTCAGCGTTTTCCCCGTAAAGCCCATACTCCAGGCGAAGTCGTTATGGAGGTTTCAAATTGGACTGTTTACAATCCTCTACTTCCAGACCAAAAGTTAATTGACAATGTGAGCTTCTGCATAAGAAAGGGAGAAATCCTAGGTCTTGCAGGTCTTATGGGTGCAGGAAGAACCGAACTTTGTATGAGCATATTTGGCGCTTTTGGCCTGAATGTGTCGGGCGAAATTAAGCTTGATAATAAGACAATTCATATCAAAAATCCTAAGAAAGCCATAAAGCATGGTATTAGCTATGTATCCGAGGATAGAAAGCGTTATGGACTTGTACTAGGAATGGACATAAAGAACAATTCCACATTATCAAGCCTTGAGGCGATGTCCAAACTATCCCTCATAAATGGCAATGAAGCAATTAAGCGAACCAATCAGTATGTTGAAGATCTACGTATAAAAACTCCCTCCATAGAGCAAAAGTGCGGTAATTTAAGTGGTGGAAATCAACAGAAGGTGGTTCTGGCAAAATGGCTGCTGACAAAGCCAAAAGTCCTTATACTGGACGAACCCACAAGGGGCATAGACGTTGGAGCAAAATTTGAGATATACAATATTATGAACAAATTGGTTGATGAAGGCGTTTGTATTATAATGATATCCTCTGAATTACCCGAAGTGCTCGGAATGAGTGACAGAATCCTCGTAATGCATGAGGGCAAGCTTACAAAGGACTTTTGTTGGCAGGATGCCACACAGGAAAATATATTAACTTATGCGACTGGAGGAATGTAATATGGGTAATGCACAAATTAATGTAGCAGCTCAGGAAAATAAAAATGCATTGATAAGCTCAAAATCAGTCAAACAGATATTGATAGGCGGTCTTAAGGGCAATGTTCGTCAGTATGCTATGATATTAGCCCTATTGGTAATATGGGCATTTTTTTCAATAGTAACCGGGGGCATTTTTATAACCGCCAGAAATTTATCAAATCTATTTTTACAATGTGCATCAACAGCTATTGTTGCTTGTGGTATGGTTCTTGTAATGGTGGCAGGTCATATTGACCTATCAGCAGGCTCATTTGTTGGAGTAACAGGAGCTATATCTGCAGTTTTAATGGTTAATCAAGGTATGAGTACTGTTGAGGCAATAGCGATTACCCTTGCTATCGGTCTTTTATTTGGTGTTTGGCAGGGCTTTTGGATTTCTTACGGTAAGGTTCCAGCCTTTATAGTAACACTCGCTGGATTTCTTGCTTTCAGAGGTGGTGTAATAGCAATTACAGGTGGAAACTCCGTCGGACCCATGAACAATTCGTTTAAGGCGATTGGACAGGGCTATCTACCAAAAATAAACGAGAGCTTTTCATTTAATGATACAAGTGTGTTAGTTGGCCTATTTTTTATTGTATGCTTCCTTATTATGACCATAAATAAACGTCGTTCAAGGATAAAATATGGTTTTGAAGTTCTTCCGATGTCCCTTGAAATTGGTAAAATGGTTGGTGGTTCCATTCTAATAGCTTTAGTAATAGGAATTATGGCTAGTTATATGGGTATCCCTTATGCAATTCTATTATTGATTGGAATAATAGTTGTATTCACTATAATTGCTGAAAAAACTACCTTTGGAAGATATGTATACGCTATTGGTGGTAACAAAGAAGCTGCAAAGCTTTCAGGTATCAATATTAATAAGGTTACACTGGGTATCTTCGTATTAATGGGTCTTTTATCAACTATTGCAGGTATAGTTTATACAGCTAGACTTAACGCGTCAACGGGTTCTGCTGGTGTTAACATGGAACTTGATGCCATTGCATCTGCTGTTATTGGCGGCACTAGTACACTTGGTGGCTCGGGTACAATATATGGCTGTATCATCGGTGCTCTTGTTATGGGTAGCCTTGATAACGGTATGAGTTTGATGAACGCAGATGTTGCAGCACAATACATAGTTAAAGGATTAATACTATTGTTGGCGGTTTGGTTTGATATGAACTTCAGCAAGAAATCATAAACAGCAAGAAATCATAAACTAAGGTTAAATTACTTTGCTAACTTAGACATGGGCCGCCATATACCGGTGGCCCTATATAAGCACGTAGCTATAAAAACAGGCTAAAATATAATTTACTTAACTATAGGAGGGGCAATATGAAAAGTAAAAAAAGTATAACCTTTAGTATTAGGTTTAAACTTTTGGCATGCCTCTTCCCAACTATAATATCGCTTATTATTGTAAACATTGTTGGGCAGTTGGTTTACGTCAAAAACATGGATAAATACACAGAGTTAATCAATAACATGTCCATAGAAAATAAAATCGTTAACTCGTCCCTAGCAGCATTAGATATAGCCAGAAATATAATGTCAAATCCAAATGATAGTAATAGTGTAGACAATCTTACTGCCTTTAAAAATGATACTATTACCAGTTTAACTACTATTCTTAACAATGCATATCCTTCTACTAAACCTGCCGCAGAAGCCTTCTCAAATACTGTTAACAAGTTTATATCCGAAGCGGATACTTTGCTTAATTATAGTAAGTCAGGAGATGTATCTATAGCGGCTAGTTATGAATCCATGGCTAGATACTCTGATTATATAAAAGAAAATTTCTCAACACTAATACTGTCGGAGTTAGAAAATAGCAAATCGGTTAAAGATGACATTGACAAGAATTACAAAATAACACTGTTTATTTCGATAGTTCTTTTAATAATAATCATAATTCTTGGAATCATTATTGTTTTACTCGTTGCTCGCAGCATTGTAAAACCCCTTAATAAACTCATTAATGTCAGTGAAAAAATATCCCATGGTGACCTGTCCTCAAATGAGGAATACTATACTGGTAGTGACGAAATATCTACTCTTTCAAATGCTTTTTACTCAATGCAAGCATTTCTTAAAGATATTATTGGAATAATTTCAACTAATGCCACTAGTATCTCCTCGACCTTTAATACCCTGCAAAGTATATCTAATGCATCTCTTCAGGCAAATAAGGAGCTTGCTTCAGTTATAGATGGAAATGCTACAAATGCAGATAATCAAGCATTTGTAATAAATGGAGTAATAAGCTCTGTAAGTACTGTAAACGAATCCTTACGCGTCATATTTGATGACACAAGCAAAGTTGTGTCAAGTGCTAGGATAGCACTTGACAAAGCAATAATCGGAGAAGATAAGCTCAAGCAGGTCATTGAACATACTCAAAGCGTAAGTAAGGAGATGTCAGAACTCAATATCACTACCGACGGGTTGCAAAATTATTCAGTAAAGATAGGTAAAATAGTAAACATTATTAACGCAATTTCAGAGCAAACCAATCTCCTTGCACTTAATGCAGCTATTGAGGCTGCACGTGCAGGCGAAGCGGGAAAAAGCTTTGCGGTCGTTGCTGATGAAGTAAAGAAGTTAGCAAGCCAATCAAAAGAGTCTTCAAACGAAATTGCAGTATTAATTAAACAGATACAGTCTCAAATACATGAAATGAAAATGGGTACTACTCGCAGTTCAAATGCTATATTGCAAACCACAGGAATCATAGACGAGGAAAAGCTTGCATTCAATGATATTATTTTGTCTAATTCTCTCGTTAATCAGCAAGTTCTTAGTATAAACGAACAATTAACATCAGTTAAAACAAAAGTAGACCATATAAATAAGTCCAACGACACCTTATCTGGCATGACCACCGCTCTAGCAAGTAGTTCGACTCAGGCCCAAGCAGCTATTGAACAGCAGATTGCAGCCAATGAAGATGTTGTAAACTGTACCTCTAAACTCAATGAAATGTCAAAAAACTTTGATGAAATTATTAGAAAATTTCAGTTGTAAAACTTGCAATAAATGAATCTCCTTAATCTGATGTATATCAGAACTCAATAAGAGGTAATTCTTACCTTTTATTTTTTTTTGTTGTTAAAATATTAAGTATGTTATAAGATTAAATTATTCCAAAAATAAATGATTATTAAATAATCAAACGCGGTAAACGCTGTATTTGAGGTCTATGCATATTAAAGAAAGGAACAGAAATAATGTCAAAAGGAAATGCATCACTAGTCAAAAGTATTATTGAGGGTAATTGTAAAGATCCACATGTGTATTTAGGAATGCACATAATTAAGGAAAAGGGTAAAGAATCTAGCATTGCAATACGTGCATATTATCCCGATGCCCACTCTATAGACGTCATCGAGACATCAACAAACGTTTCTTATTTAATGAAAAAGATATATCCTGAAGGGATATTTGAAGTAACAATACCTGGTAGAGATGACATATTTGAGTATAAGCTTAATGTAACCTTTGGGTCGGGTTCACATTTTGAAACATATGATCCCTACAGTTTCTGGCCAGTATTATCAGAATATGATCTCTATCTTTTCAACCAAGGCAATAATCATAGAATCTTTGAAAAGCTTGGCGCCCATATTATGACAATTAATAATATTAGCGGTACCCTTTTCTCTGTTTGGGCACCAAATGCAAAACGTGTAAGTGTTGTAGGGTGCTTTAATCAGTGGGATGGTAGAAGACACCAAATGCGCCAATTGGGGGTTTCTGGTGTTTGGGAGATTTTTATTCCTCTCGTTCAAGCTGGAGATACCTATAAATTTGAAATAAAAACCAAAAATAATGAAATATATATAAAGTCCGACCCATATGCTTACTCTTCTGAGCTCAGACCAGCAACTGCTTCAGTGGTAGCAGATATTGATAGCTATACTTGGAATGACAGTGCCTGGATGGATAAGCGTGAAAGTGGAAATATTTTCGAACAGCCAGTCTCAGTTTATGAGCTTCACTTAGGCTCATGGCGCACTCAACTTGAGCCTGATGAAAATGATAATATATTTTTAAACTATAGAGAACTTGCTAAAACCCTTATCCCTTATGTTAAAGAGATGGGGTATACGCATATAGAACTTTTACCCGTTACTGAGCACCCATTTGACGGCTCTTGGGGTTATCAGGTTACAGGGTATTACGCCGCAACAAGCAGATATGGAACGCCACAGGATTTTATGTATTTCGTAGACCAGTGTCACCAAAATGATATTGGAGTAATTCTTGATTGGGTTCCTGCGCACTTTCCAAAGGATGCACATGGACTTGCACGTTTTGATGGAACAGCACTGTATGAACATGAAAATCCACTACAAGGTGAACATCCAGAATGGGGCACTCACATATTTAACCATGGCAGACTTGAGGTTCGTAATTTCCTTATTTCCAATGCGGTGTTCTGGTTGGACAAGTATCATATAGATGGCTTAAGAGTTGATGCCGTTGCATCTATGCTATATCTTGACTATGCCAAAAAGCCAGGGGAATGGATACCAAATAAGTACGGTGACAACTGCAATCTGGACGCTTTAGAATTCCTGAAGTTGTTAAACACTACTGTATTTAGCTATTTTAAAGGAATAATGATGGTTGCTGAAGAGTCCTCCGCTTGGCCAATGATTACAAGGCCAGTTTATGCCGGCGGTTTAGGCTTCACCTTCAAGTGGAATATGGGTTGGATGAACGACGTGCTTAAGTATGTTAGCATGGACCCTATATATAGACGTTACCATCACGACAAGGTTACATTTTCTCTTATGTATGCCTTTAACGAGAACTTTATGCTGGTATTATCACATGATGAAGTAGTTCATGGTAAGTGTTCAATGCTCAATAAACAACCGGGTGATTACTGGCAGAAGTTTGCAGGCCTTAGAGCTACGTATGGCTATACTTATGGCCATCCGGGCAAAAAGCTGCTATTTATGGGTGGAGAATTTGGACAGTTTGCTGAGTGGAATGAGAAGCAAAGCCTAGATTGGCATCTCCTTGATTTTGATATGCACAAGAAGCTGCAAACCTATGTAAAGGATTTAAATCACCTTTATGCTACAGAAAAATCCCTGTATCAGGTTGACTTCAGCTATGATGGCTTTGAGTGGATAGATTGTAATGACAGCGAAAGCAGCGTTTTCTCTTTTATTAGAAAAGCGAAGGACCCTAAGGACTTCCTGATTTTTGTTTGCAATTTCACTCCAATTGGAAGACAGGGTTATGCAATTGGTACACCATATGATGTTAGCTACGATGTTATTCTAAACAGTAATTATGAAAAGTATGGTGGTTACACTAATGATAGCGAACAAATTACGGTGACACCAGTGAAAGAATGGCTACATGGAAGACCTCAAAGGTTATACCTAGACATTCCACCATATGGAGTGATGGTATTAAAGCCAAATGCAGCTGAGATGGCTGAATTAGCAAGAAAAGAGACTGAAGCAGCAGAGCTAGCTAAGAAAGAAGCATAAGCATCTGCTTTGGATAAGGAAATAAGCTCAAACACACGAGAGCTTACGTCAGAAGGCTTGCTGAGTAGGCATCAAGTAGGACTTCTAAAGAAGTATTTTGAAGTATTGAAAAATATAAGAGGCGTAGAACTTGATAATGTAACATTTTATCGGGTTCTACGCCTCTATGTATATCTTTAATAGCATTTAACTTTCTGCGTTATTTATTTTTCTTGATAATCCCCTCATACACACAAAGAACATTTGTCGCAAGGTCTATACAACCACTTTTGGTAACTGACTGAGATACTTTTTGCTTTAATTGGAGCACATCATACTTTTTCATATCTCTTAACTGCCTGAGCTTAAGCCCCATTTCCTCCGCATCTCTATAAATAAAACCATTTTCATTTTCTATTACCTGATCCTCATTGAGCCTATCCAGCCTTGAAAATACGGGTAAGCCTGCCGCCATACCCTCAAGCATGGATATTGAATTTGTATCAGATAGGGACGCTGTAATATATGCATCACATTCTGCATAATAAGGTGGCAACTCGCAGTGCTGAACCTTACCCGTAAACACAACCATACTCGAAATTCCAAGTTCCTGTGCTTGCTCTTCTAGTTCAATCTTTGAAGGCCCATCCCCTATTATCATTAGCATTATATTATCTTGTGGAGTAACACTTTTTGCCCAATAATCCAATAAAACATCAACGCTTTTTTCTTTTCCTAGCCTTCCAACAAAACAGGTAAGCAGTATATGCTCCCCTATTCCATACTTTTTACGTATTTCACTACTAGGTAGCTTCTTTAAGTTTTCAGGCAGAAAGCTCTCTAATTCCACTGAATTGGGAATTACATTCACCTGCTTGCTAATACCTGAATTTATAAAGTATTCTGAGCACTTCTTTGATGGTCCAGTTAGTGCTGTTGCTCGTTTTGCAAAGTAACCAGTATATTTATGAGAAAACTTTCTTGCTAAATTTATAAGCTTTCTAGGTGCAATATAATAAAGATATTCGTCGTACATGGTATGAAGCGTATATACCAGTGGCTTCTTAAGAGTTTTAGCGGCAGATATTCCCCATAAGCCTATCCCAAATTCATTATGAATATGGATTATATCAGGATTAAATTCTCTAAGCAGCTTTACCCTTTTGCGGCTCACAGGCATTGCCACTCCAAAGTTGTAAATTCTTTTAAAGCGCACTGCAGGACAGTGCATTATACCGTCCTTTATATAATGCCTTCTTGTAGTATGGTCCGCAGTGACTACTAACACATTATGACCTAACTTTTCAAGTCCATCTTTTAACATGCTTACATGAGTTACTACCCCATTTATGTATGGCAAATATGTCTCAGTGAGTAACGCAATTTTCATATTAAGCTTAATCCTTTTCTTTGTTTGTAAAATAATGATACCCTTACTTAGTATTCCATTTTTTTACCACATTAAAACCTGCTATATTCTTTGGTTCAGATAATATTAATATCAAGCTTCTCAGGAGAGTTTTTTACCAAAAATAAAAGGACTGTAGAGTACTGGTTTATTAATTACTCTACAATCCCGCATAACTTATATTCAGCTAGGCACTTATAAACTTTTTGCAAACAGGTCGCATATTTTTGCTACCAGGTACCTATATACTTGCAATCAGGTGGCATATATTTTCAACCAGGTGGCATATACTTTTTTCAACCAGGTACCTATATACTTTTTTCAAACAGGCCGCATATATCCTTTACTATCAAGCATTTATATATTTATATATTTATATAATTACTCTATTATATCCATTTACACATTAAACTCAGCAAAGCTGCCTTCCTTTTCAGCCGTTATCTGCAATACATTTCTTATCCTCTCCTTGATTTCTGCTACATGCGAGATTACTCCGACAAGCCTTCCGCTTTTCTGAAGATCTATCAGACAGTTTATAGCACTGTCTAGAGATTCAGGGTCAAGCGTTCCAAAGCCTTCATCTACAAAAAGAGTATCTAAGCTTATTCCCCCTGAATAGGACTGAACTACGTCAGCGAGACCAAGAGCTAGTGAAAGTGATGCTTTGAAGCCTTCTCCACCCGAAAGGGTTTTTACGTGTCTGCTCTTACCCGTGTAATTATCAAAAACCTCAAGTTCTAAGCCCTGCTGGGCTCTTCCCTTACCTCGCTCTTCCTTTCTCTTGAGCTGATACCTAGAGCCTGTCATCCTTTCAAGTCTAAGGTTTGCTGCAGTAATTATTTCATCAAAATAAGCAGCCAGTACATACCTTTCAAAGGTAATCTTTTCAGCATTATCACCATTTGCAATATTAGCCATATGCACAATTGTCTTTTGATGGGCTTCTTGATTTTCTAGCTGTGCATTGACTAACTTGATATTTGAAAGAATTTTTTTATTATTCATTAGCCTAGAAACAATAAGCGTTTGTGCTTCCAGTAAAGTATTTACCTGTATCTCTAGGTTTGTCAGCTCTTGTTGCTTTTCGGTAATATCCACATAGTTTTTGCCGGCAGTCTGCTCTTGTAGCTTGTTTATAAGAGTTTTGAGCTCGTTAACTCTCTCGTTATATTTGATAATCTCTGTCTTTAGCATTTCTATGCTTTGCTGGCTCCTTCTGCACTCTCGATACTGCAAATAATCCGCAAAGCCTGCCTGTTTGAGCAGCTCACCCAGTCGATTTGTGCTTCTTTTTAAATCCTCGCTTGCATTGTTGAGCCCTTCTTGTCGAGTTGCTACGTTTAAGGTTGCTACATTGAGCTGCTCCTTTGCAAAATCAAAGGTCTGCTGAGCATCCTTTTTCTGCTTTTCTAGTGCAGAAATCTGCTCTCCAATGGCATTTACCCTTACATTGAGCTTGGCAGTAGTTCTGATTTCCTCGGGAATATCTGCATCTACTCCCTGCAACCACTCCTTTAGGCGAGCAAGTTCTTGAGAATATTTAATTTCCTGCTGCTGGCCGTCCTTTATAGCGCCTTCAAGCTGTTTTGCAATATTCTCGCATTGTTGAAGCCTTTGCTCTATCTCTGGTCGCTTGATAATATAAGCTCGCTTTACTCTTTGCTGCTCCTGCTTGTCCCTTATAGTATTGCAAAGCTGTGTACCCTTATCTATTACTGCGGTCTCAAAAGCTTTGATATCAGAAATACTTCTTAGCTGCTCAGTTGACAGTTGCACCGTGCCAGACAACTGCTCACTCTTTGAAAGCAGCTCTACCTCATTGGATTCTATATTGCCCTTTATAACGGATAGTTCATTTAGCAAAGCTGTTCTCTCTGAGGTCAGCTTATCAAGTTCTGCTTTGGCAGCCTTTAATTGGTGCTCATCAGGCATACTCTGGGGCAATTTTGCAGGCATAGGATGCTCTATAGAGCCGCACACCGGGCATGGTGTCTCTGGCTTCAAACCCTTTGACAATAATCCTGCCTGTCCCTTCAAGTAGCTATCCTCTAAATCAATATAATTTGTTCTTTTTTGTATAAAGCCTTGTTCAAAGCTGTTGAATTCATTTTGCTTTTGTTCAAAGCTATTTAGAAATTCAAGCTGCCTTTTAGCTAATTGCCGTACACCCTCTAAACTATCAACTGAATTTTTAAGCTGTTGAATCTCTCCCTCTTGTCTTTCAAATTCCTTCTCTTCAATCAAAATCTTCTTTAACTCAAACTCTAACTGACTCTTATCATTTTTAGAGGCTTCAAGGTCCTTGTGACATTTTGAAAGCTTTTCACTCAAAGCATGAAGCTTTGTACCATAATCTTTATATAGCAGAGTATTTTTCTCATAATCTGCTACCTTTGCTATCATGCCTTTGAGCCTTGCTTGCTCTATTTCTAATTGCTTAATATGAGGCTCAGCCTCGTTTGCTTTTTGAAGAAGCTGTTCCTTATCAACTAACTCCTGTTGCTTTTGCTGTTTCTCCTGCTGAGCTAGTATTAGCTGTTCTGTTTTTGCCTTAATAGCTACCTTCAAGGCTTCTACCGATTCATCTACTTCAACAACTGAAAGAGCCTTCTGAGCATAGTCTAGCTCATGCTGCTTAGCATCATACTCAGCCTTACGATGCTCTTGCTCAACCTGTTCCTTTTGTAACTGCTTTACTTCTTCAAATTGTCTGTTTGTTTCTATATCTTTTACAAGCTGCTCTTTTTTATCTGATTGCAGCTTTTGTAACTGAGAAAGCTTAAGCTTTAGGTCAGCTAGCTCGTCATCTTCGTGCTTGCATTGTGATTGTAGCAAATCCATGAACATCGCAATATTAACATAAGCATCACTCTGCAGACTACTCAGAGACTCATTATGACCACATTCCACATGCTTTATATGTGTATTAAGCTGCAGCTTTAAGTCATGTATAACTCTAGCTAAGTCCTTTTTCTTATAATCCAGCTTTTGCTGAATTAGCGCATATGCTTCTGTTCCAAATATCTTTCTGAAAATAAGCTCACGCTCGTTGCTCTCTGCTTCTAGCAGCTTTCTGAACTCTCCCTGAGGTAGCATTACAATCTGCTTGAATTGAGATTTATTGATTCCCATTAGCTGAGTAATCTTTTCATCAACGGCTGAAATTCTGGTAATAAGCTGTCCATCGGGCATTTCAAGCTGCGCATCTGCATTCTTTACAGTAAAGCCCTCACCACGTTGCTTTTTCTGCTGCTGCTGAGGACTGCGCTTAATTGTATATCGCTCGCCCTTCAGGATAAATTCCAACTCTACAAAGGTTTCTGTTTCGGGCGCAGAAAAATCACTGCGCAGGCTATCCTTATCTCTGCTGCTTCCCGAAGCCTCTCCAAACAGTGCATAGCTAATAGCGTCAAATATGGTTGTCTTTCCGGCGCCAGTTGGACCTGATATTACAAATATCTGCTCGTTAAGCCTGCTAAAATCTATCTCCTGTAGTTTGGCATAAGGACCAAACGCACTCATTACAAGTCTTACGGGTCTCATGCCAATTCCCCCTTTTCAACCTCTTCTATAATTTCTGTAAGAACAGACTTGCTGTCACCATCTAGCTCATTACCCTCAATTGACATATAGAACTCCTCAAAAAGCTCCAACTTGGTTTTTGTCTTATAGCCTTCTGAAGCAGAGGTTTTTGAGTCCTTTTGTACCCTTTCTATCTCCCGCCTTAGCCCCATGATGTTGGGATATACGCTTCTTAGTTTTGAAATAGGGTCTAGCAATTCATCATTATCTGTAAGGATTGCATACACGTAATCCTCTATATTTGCAGCACTGTATACCTCTGGGCTTATAAGCTCCCTGACAGGGCCACGTATTATTCTCATGTCCCTCTTTGCTATCAATGGAATATGAGTTACCTGCACATTGCCTTTCCTATCCATTTCAACAAGTTCAATCCCCTTTTGGTGGTCCACCTCTGAGAAAGAATATTTCATGAGAGATCCTGAATACCTTATTTTTTCACTGCCAGCCTTCTGTCTTCGGTGCAAATGTCCTAGTGCAGTATAATGAAATATATCAAAGTGCTTAGGATCAATAAAATCAGTACCCCCTATAGAAAGTGGCCTTTCAGATTCACACTGCTCTGTTTCTTCCCCAAATTGGGTTACATAACCATGTGCAACCAGAACATTTCTCTCGTCCATTTTAAGGCCTTCCTTAATTCTTGATGTTAAGAATTGCATCGCAGAATCATGGGTAGCACGAATTTCTTCGTGCCCCATTATTTGTTCACCTAACTTTATATTGTCTGCTTGTAAATCAGTGCTTTCTGCTGGTATTGTACTGGCACCGCTTGTTGCATCGGCACCGCTTGTTGTATCGGCACCGCTTGTTGTACCAGTACTCCTACCAGAATAAAAGTTCTTGATGCTTCTTGGGTCATCATAGGGCAACAAATAGAAATTAACAGGGCCATGCTCATCTTTAAGCACAATTTTCTTGATTGGCTCTGTTATTCTGCCAGCTATATGCAAGCCGTTTTTGGTAAGGATACTGCTTGCGAAGTCCAATCTCCCTGCTCCGTCATGATTCCCTGCAATAACAAGTATGGGGACCCCTACCTCTTGCAGTATTTGTGTAAAGATACTATCTACCAGCTCGACAGCTTCAACGGGTGGTACACTTCTATCATAGATATCCCCTGCGATGATAAGCGCATCAACCTTTTGCTGTTTCATAATGTCAACCAACTGGGCAAGTACCTGCCTCTGATCATTTATTAGATTAAAGTCATTTACAATTTTTCCAATGTGCCAATCACCCGTATGAATAAACCTCATCTGTCTCACCCCTATATGTCAAATTTTTTGTACTAAGAATAAACCTATTGTTCTGTTACGCTAGCTAGTAAACGAATATTCCTAACTATTGTGCTGTTATGCCTAGCTATTACACGATTATGCCGCCTCAACTATGCTTTTATACCTTCTCTTTCCTCTTTCAGCTCACTGTCAGTTTTTATGCAGTTCTAGCCTCAACTATGCCTCTATACGTTCTCTATCCTCTACTAGTTCTTCGCGACCTTCGTTTATAGGGGAAGCAATATTTTCAGATGAAGTCTCACTTGCGCCAAGGCTTGCAGGATAAATTACCCTTATAGCTCCCTTTAAAATCTCAAACGTTACTTCTTTGGAAGTGGTTATCTCCCCATCAATATTAACGCACAGCATATCGTTGCTTTTTATCTGCACGTTTTGCGCCTTCATAAGCTTTACCTGCTTCATTGATCCATGGGTTCCCTTGATGTATTTCGGGAAAAAGCTGATTATCAGTCTTCTGCTCACCTTGTCAACAAGGCATACGTCAAATAGCCCATCATTTAGCTCAGCTTCTGGCAAGGGCAACATTCCACCCCCATAAAACCTTCCATTTGCAACAGCTGCAAGCAATAATGATTTATCATATAGCTGCCCATCAATATTTAGGGTTACATTTGAAATCTTTCTTCTAAAACAGGTATAAATAATGGAAAACAGATAGGCAAGGCTTGCTGGTACTAATGGTATTCTCTTGAATTTCATGGCATTGTACACTACCTCTGCATCAAAGCCAATAGATGAAATATTAATAAAGAACTTATCGTTTACCCGTGCTAAGTCTATTCTTCTTGCTTCACCTTCTATTGTATCAATAAGGATTTTCTTTGCGTCCAGATTATTATCAATGCTCCTAATAAAATCGTTACCAGAGCCAGCAGGGATTACTCCTAGAACTGAATGGGTTCCAGCAATCCCGTTAACTACCTCGTTAACAGTGCCATCTCCACCAACAGAGTAAATTCTAGCGGGTGCTCCACTTGAGTATTCCCTTGCAATCTCAGTTGCATGTCCTGCATATTCTGTATATATAATTTTATAATCTGCTGTATTTTGTGAGAAGTATTCCTTTATCTTAGGAACAAACTCCAAGGCAGTGCCTTTTCCGGCAGCTGGATTAACTATAAATATGTGCATCATTAGATTTTTCCTCTCTTATGGAATAGTACTATTTTATCACAGGTTTTAGCATATTTTAACCCTCTTCAATAAGTTGGAAATAATTTGTTGAGACACTTTTGGCGCTTTCCATGTTACAGCTTTTGGCGCTTTCTACATTACATAAATTTACAGAATTTAATAGTTGCTTTTTTGCTCAAAATGTATTATCATATTATGTGCACGATAAAGTATGCGCCCGTAGCTCAATTGGATAGAGCGTTTGGCTACGGACCAAAAGGTTGTGGATTCGATCTCTGCCGGGCGCGCCAAAAAACCTGTAACCATTGGTTACAGGTTTTTTTAATGTAAATTATGTCTTAATTAGTTTATACTCTTCTAACACTGCCCTATTGCCCGGCCGCAATACTATTGATATTAGTAAATACCTGCTGCAAGTATTCCATTGTGATCTCAGCTTTTGGATTAAAGCTACCCTTCTCATCAAGAGTAATAACGCCCGTTTCAACAGCTAGATTTACTGTATTTCTTGCCCAACTGCTTACTAAACCTATATCGGTGATGGTGATATCTTTATTGACCTTTTTTAGTTTGCTAAAATCTATTACTCTGCTCAAAATAACTATCATATCTTGCTTTGTAAGCTTCTGATCAAGATTATAGTTACCCTTACCGTCACCCATAATAATTCCACTCTTTATAGCTAGTTCACTTGCATTGGGTGCATTCTGAAAAAGTGCTGAAATAAACTCTCCACGGGTGATTGTTGCATTTGCCTGCTGTTGCTGTGAAGCCGCTATATTAATAATTGACTTAAATAAATCCTTACTTTCAGATATCTTTTGCTGACTACCAACAGTTGATATCGACGCATTTTTTATGAATAAATCCATAGTTGTACCCATATTCTTTATATCCTCAACTGTAGTGGACTTAATTTCCTTCAAAAGCTTTAATTTATCGTCAGTGGTTTTGCCCTGCATATACTCAATTATCTGTGTCATAGCTCCAGTAAGCTCTCCTGTAGGAGTTGCATATGCGCTATAGGTATTGACAATATAAGAGTTAAGCTGCTCCTGGGTAACTGTTGTATTCTTTAAGAAGTCAGGAAGCTTTGCAAAAACCTCATACGTTTCCTTAATCTTAGGGTCACGGTAGCTCATAACAAAGAAACCTTTTTCTGTAAAGCTGTATATGCTGTCATATGCCCCACCTATAAATCTAATCTGTGGTGTCAAATAAGAATCATATATGTATTTCCCTATAGGCAAGAACTTACCGCTAAACTGGGTGCCCATCTTTTCGTAATTAGCTGACATCATGTTGTATTGTACAGTACTATTTACAACTATTGCTTCACTTGTAGCTGGTACTGGTAATATGGAATAATCCTGACTTTGCAGCTTATTGCTATTTAATGCATTGACAAGATTGCCAATATTTTTCTCATAGATATCAATTCCTGCCTTATTACCAGCATAAGCTGTGATTATATTATCCTTGCTGAGTACAAGCTTCGAGATTTTATTGAGCTGCTCTGTTATAGCACCGGCATTACTTGAAAGTAATGAGTCAACTTGCTGCAAAAAGCTATAATAATCTAGTCCTGAAATATAGTTTGAATAGTTGGTTTCAGCATCATTTGTTGAGACATTTCTAACTATTTGCAGATTTATAGGATTGTTTTCAAAGCTATATTTCATTAGAGATATTTGTTGCTTTACATATGCAGCTATTTCATCTGTTTTTGTAAAGTCACTGTTAAATAGGATTTCCTTGAGCAGTGATATGGATTTTTCATAATCTTCATTTAGACCTATCCAACTCATTGCTAAGTATGGGGTAAAGGTTTTACTTCCTTTTTGTGAAAGAGTAGTTGCATATACTCTAGAACCATTAAGATACCTTGTCATTTCAGTGCTAAGCTTTTGCTGGGTATAGTTTTTAGTAGAAACCTTACCAAGCAATTCAGAATATAGCTCAAGGAACATAAGTTGCTGAGCTGGTACAGCAGATGTGTTTAAAAGCACACAGGTCTCTCCAGTTTCTCCAACATTAGCTTTTGCAGTGAGGGATTTAACGCCATTAAGCAGCTTTTCTTCTACACCATAATTTTTAACTTCTTCTGGCAAAGAGCTTGCTGTAACAGCCTGCAGCTTCTTGATTACCTCAGGATTATCAGTCTTTGTATTCCAAGTTGCAAAATCCTTTGTTGCTTTTACCATCTCTTCAAGCTGAGCAGGTGTCAGCTTGGACTTGATACTTGATAGTGCAGTTGCTTCCTCACTGGCTTCTTTCTCTGCAAGGCCTGCTTCTGGAGAAGTGCTTATGAGGGCAGCATGGTTGTTATCTATAAATAACTTTTGAACCAATGCTTCAAAATAATTACTCTTGACCTTTGACCTTATATCTTCAACATTCTTCATAAAATTATCGAGGAAGTGTAAGTCACCAAAATTAGCCCACATCATGCTTATCTGGCTTGCTAATGTTGGCCCAACATTTGAAGCCTCAGTAGCATTAGAATTACTTAATATGTATAGTGATATAATCGCGTCTACTGCGTCCTTATCAATACCACTTTTGATAATATTGGATAGTGAGTTATCAACGATAGCCTGTATTTCTGCCTTTTTTGAAGCATCTACATTCTGTACGCTGAAGTTAAAAACAGCTTGTGAGGAAGATGGGTCAAAACTAACAGATAAACTGCCTCCTATCCCCTTATCAGAAAACGTTTTTTTCAAGGGTGAGGTATCAAGGTTAAGATAATCGCTAAGCATACCTAAAGCCACAATTTCCTCTTGTGATAAATTGCTCAAAGCAAAAGCATAGTCTATCTGTGCCGCATTTTTTGTATTTGTAGCAGCTGAAACAGGATATTTGTATTCCCCATTTACTTTCTTTGAAAAGGGCTTGGTTATACCTGCGTCTATGCTGACTTCTTTCTTGTCATACTTTGATAGGTAATTATCATTGATAAGCTTTAAAAATTTCTCATAATCCAAGTTTCCATATAATATCATCAAGCTGTTAGATGGCTGATAATAGGTGGTATGAGTTTTCAGCAGACCTTCATAGGTTAAGCTTTTAATGTCATCGGGGTTTCCACCTGAGTTATTTGACTGTGTGCTATTTGGAAATAATGTCTTCCTAAGATTTTCTCTTGCAGCCATTGCCAAATTGCTCATATTGCCCTTCATTTCATTATACACTGTACCTGTTATTTGCAAGCTTGCTGAAGTAGTGCTTAATTCGTACCTAGTAGCTTCTCTATTAAAGATATTTTTATCAGTATAAACCAAGGGATTTAAAGTGCAGTCCATATACATATCTGTAAGCTTCAAAAGCTGATCTTCACTTAATGAGGATACAGGATAGCTTGTCATTGTCTGGGATGTAAAGGCATTAATAAAGGAACAGTAGGTCTGTGCAGCTACTGTAAACAATATATTTGTAAGAGGGTATTTTTGTGACCCCGAAACCACCGAATGCTCAATAATGTGGTTGACCCCTGTATTATCAGTGGCTGGTGTCTTGTATGCAATCTGAAAAGTCCTGTTAGTGTCGCTATTTTGTATGTATAGCAGTTTAGCACCCGTTTTTACATGCTCAAATAACGCAGTTTTTGCATTAACCAGCTCCATGTCTCCTATTTCTACTACCTTGAAGCCCTCTACTACTGCTCCAACCTGTGGTAGTGCTTTAAGCTCTGTTGCTGCAGCATTGACTGTGCCTGTAAATTGGAAGCAAGCAGTCAGTACTATCGCAAGAATTAAAATAAACGATAAACTTCTTTTCATTCTTAAGTCTCCTTTTTAATGTTATATTTATTGAATATTCCCGCTCATATACCGTTCAATTGCCCCAAAGGCCTCGGCATACTGAGTTAGGGAATTCCATGCATTATAGTTAGCTTGCATATAATTTAGCTCTGCTTCTTTGACAGTTGTTCTATCAGTTAATCCAAAGTTACACTTATTTAATAGCATTATGTACTTTTCATATAACGCTTTCGCCTTTTTTTCATTTATTCCAATTTCATTGTATTTTGCTTTATATGTACTATAAGCCCTCTGAATTGCAGCTTTTCTTTTTATAAGCCAATTATTTAGTTCAAATGCAGTCTGGGTTCTTTCATTTTGTACTAACTTAATCTCATTTGAGTTATCTAAAAAACCTTCTTTGAGAATAGTTACTTTTCCATCTAATATCCTTAAATTATCTTCTAGCTGCTTCTGCCTTATGTCTGCCGCATTGCTAATGCTTTCAATATTTTGAAGGCTCAACAGGGCTACCCCTCTTAGGCTCCTAATGTCAGTACTTATTACAATTCCCTGTGGAGTAGTAGAAATATTTGCGTCATTTAACAGCTCCTCAAACTGGCTATTAAACTGTTGTATTGTATAATCCTGTAGATTGGTATAGTAATCATACTCAGCATTGAAGATGTCGATATCACTTTGAAACGACATATCCTTGGATTTGCTGATTTTTTGGGCACCTGCTTTTAATTGGGATAGTTCTGCATATGTCCCTTGTAAATTATAATTTGATTCAATTAGTCTTAGTCCATATATCGTATTTCTAAAATTTGATGATTGCGAAAAATATTGTTGATTTTTGTATGTGGAAGCATTATTTTTTATAAATAAGCATTGCTCCCTGCTCATATAAGCATCAGCTTTTTGAAGTACAGCAGTTTGTAAATTGCTTTGGTATGTATGTACGCTCAACAGTGCTTGTTGCATATTCTGCTGAGCAACAAGCTTAATAGCCGCATCTGTGCTATTATCCATTTCACTTTGATAGGTTTGTGCCAAAGATTTATATTGCTCAATCACTAGTTTATAGCTATCAATACTATCGCAAAGGTTATCGTATTGAATACAATATTGCTGATATTGTAGGTCATTGCTCTCTAACTGTAATTCACCGCTCCTTGCCTCATAACAGTTTTTACTATATAGATTCTGAGCTTCTGTATATGTGTACGTTTTATTGCTATTACTCCCATACCTGACCTCAAATGTGTCCCCCAAGCTCCAATTTCCTAGAGAGATTACCGTAGGTTTGGCGGTTACAGTCTCCGCAAAAGCATATTGAGAAATAAATATTAAATTTATAGCTACAAGTAAACATACTAATATTTGCTTTTTAACTTGCTTGCTAAAAAATAATTTTCTAGTATTACCAAGCAGTTCCACTAAAACTGATGTTTTTTTTATGATTAACCCGTATTTCATATTCCCTCCTAATACTAGCTTCAATTCCCCTGTATTCTCTAACTCTTATTACTAGTTCTCAATCTAGTAAGTTTATCTTTTCAAGAAAATACTTCAAGAAGCTCTTTTGCTGGGTAATTACATTTGCCTCACACAACATTCCTACTTTTATATCTCCCTGCTTTCCACTTTCACTTATAAGTTTTGTTGCAGGCACAGTGGCCTCAACCATATAGAAGCTTTGTCCACTAGTTTCATTTATCATGGCATCCTTTGAAATGCTGGTAATCGTGCCAATAAGCTGTCCATATTCTCTGTAGGGCAGTGCTGCAAAGCTATATTTTACCTTGTCTCCAACATGTATTTCTCCAATATCCTTGTTATTTACGTATATCTGCATTGTAAATGCAGAGTTCTTATCAGGAATAATGGTTAATACATTCTTTCCGCTCTCGGCCAAATCTCCTGCATACATTTCTGCCAGAACATTTACCGTTCCATCTATGCTTGCTCTCACAATGGCATTATCAATATCTAGTTTAACCTTTTTAATATTCTGCTGAATAGTGGTAATGTTATCAGTAACTGCTTTGATTCTGTCGTCTGTGGATACTATCTCCTGTGACTTTGTCCTCTCGACCAGTGAGTAATTTAACCCCGTAATATCTCCAGAACTATCTGCAATGGTTTTTAGCTGAGCGGCATCAAGAGCAATGCTCAGCTTTAATGAGCTTATATTGTCAGTAAGCTTATCAATAGCATCAGTGGCAGCTTGTCTCTCGCTAATATATAAACCTTGAATGGCATTTTTTCTATCACTCTCATTAAGCTTTAGTGAAGTTTGCTCATCTAGTGTACCTGAAACCTGACTTTCAAGTTGTTTCACTCGTACTTGTTTATCATTTATAGTCTTAATTACCTCTGCTAAATAGTTAGTCTTAAAAGATAAATAGTCCCCTTGTGCCTTTTGTAGCTGAGCTTTGGCTTCATTAAGCTGGGACTGAGAGATAGCTATACCATTTAGCGCCACATAAGCGTCATATATTCTTTGCTGCTCATCACAGGCGTTTTTTAGGGAAGTTAGTTTAAATTCATAATCTGTATAAAGTGAATAATATCTATTACCTACTGCAAAATAGTTAATACTATCCTCTATGCACTTTTTTAGAATATTGTATGCGTTTTGCAGTCCCTTTTCTTCCTCAAGTGTTTGCTTTAAAGCATCAAAGCTATTACTTTTTATGCCATTTGACTGAGTATCAAACTTTCTGTTTATATCTGCCTGAGATATTACGTATTTTTGATACCTCTGAGAGTATTGCTTTTCTATATCTGTACTTCCAGTACAATTATTTTTGTTCTCGTCCAGTGATTTAACATATTTTTTTAAGCAATCTATTTCATCTTTATTTTTTGCCAACAGATTAGTATTGATATCTGATTGTTCATTTAGCTTTGTAATCTGATAATTCGTATCGGTCTGAGAGTACTGTATATCCATAAGAAGCTTTCTTACCTTCTCGTAATATTCAGGTTCTGTTTTTTCATTAAAGCTATTAACCCCTGATATGATAGAATCTCTGTATTTCTGAAGGTTTGCAAGCTCCTTTGTGCTTTCATCAAGCCTCTTTGCCTGAGCTTCTTTTTCTACTATTAAGCTATCATGCTTGATAGTATACAAGATATCCCCTGCTTTTACAGTCATTCCTTGTTTATAGCTCACACTTTCAACCTCTCCCGCGACGCTGTTTCTGACAGTGCTTATTCCTAACTCCGGTCTTACCTGTCCATTTGCTTTTACAACAACTTCTTTTTGTCCGAAGAATGCCCATATCAAGGCAGCTGCTATAATGGCTACGAGAATATATGTAAATATCCAAATAAAGCTATGAGGCTTTGACTGATACATTTCTCTGCTATCGGTAAGCTCATTTATATCTATTAATACCTCTTTCATTCCTGCTCACCATCCTTCGTATCACCGTGTGACGGTATTCCAAAGCCATCAATTACAGGCGGAACAAAACTTGTGACAGCCACCTGCGGAAATGCTTGAGATAGTTCACCTTGACGATAATCAATTTGCTTTGAATCAGTACTTTCTGATTTTTCCTGTTCTAATATAATACTCTGTCCTTCTAAATCTGGTAGCTGTTCCTTCCAAAGCTCATAGTATCTGCCCTGCTTGTCCATTAATTCTTTGTGACTTCCAGTCTCTATTATTTTTCCTTCCTCCATAACGTAAATTCTGTCACAGCGCTTAATGGTACTTAATCTATGTGCAATTATTATTGTCGTTACTCCATTGCATACTGTTTCAATAGTCTTCTCTATCGCCTTTTCCGCTATTGAGTCAAGATTGCTCGTTGCTTCATCCATAATGAAGATATCGGGTTTTTTCAAAATTGCCCTTGCAATAGCAAGTCGCTGTTTCTGACCTCCAGATAAGTTTGCTCCATTTTCCTCTAGGTAGGTTTCATATCTCAAAGGCATTTTATTAATAAAATCGTGTGCCTGTGCCATTTTACAAGCCTCGATTATTTCTTCCATATTTATATTTTTATCACCTAAAGTAAGGTTTTCTCTGATAGTACCACTGAACATAAAAATATCCTGTGATATGTACGAAATTTTCTCTCTCAGAGAATCAAAGCTAATATCCTTTACGTTATATTGCTTAATAGTAATCTCACCCTTTTCCCAAGGATAAAGATTCATCAAAAGTTTTACAAGTGTAGTTTTGCCTGAGCCACTCTCGCCTACAAAGGCTATCTTTTCGCCCTGCTTTATTGTAAGATTAATATTATTCAAAACCAGTGAGCGAGTACCATATCTAAAGTCTACATCTTTTAGTACAATATCCCCCTTTATATCAGTTGGTTGAATTTTCTTATCCTCATTTTCGCCCTTTTCTAATGCAAGGTCGAATATCTCTCCCAATCTATCTGATGCAACTATAGCTGTTTGAAGCATTGGTTGAAGATTAATCAGGTTTTTAATAGGATCAAGAAAATATCCCAGCAAAGCGTTAAAGGTCAGTAACTGACCAACTGTCATATTCCCCTTAATTACATTCCATGCACCTACCCACAGTATAACTACTCCCCCTGCCATAGCTGTAAAGCCTGCAATAGAGGATCTCACATTATTAATGATTCCACCCTTAAAAATAGACCGTAACAGCTTCACAAACTTAGTTTCGGTTTTGAATGAAGCCTCATTCTCGGCATTAAATGTTTTCACTGTTTCTATTCCATTGAGGGATTCTACCAGATAGGAGGTAAGCTGTGAATTCTGCTCCATTTGCTCTTGATTAACCTTCTTGATGGGCTTATTAAAGGCAAAAACAATTATTGCATAAACCAATGCTATAATTACTGCAATCACAAACAGAGTTGCATTCTGCATGTATAGGATAATAGCTCCCGCTATCGCCATCAGTGTATCAATCATTATGGTAAGAGTAGCACCTGATATGGCATCTCGTACCTTTGAGGCGTCCATAAAGCGAGATACTATTTCTCCAACCTTCCTCGT
Source organism: Bacillota bacterium (assembly GCA_023439045.1). GTDB lineage: Bacteria > Bacillota > Clostridia > Acetivibrionales > DSM-1351 > Ruminiclostridium. Next base: position 60,323 of record JAEXOY010000045.1, read on the forward strand.
GCCAAAGAAGTTCATAGGCAATCCAAGAACATGTTGGTAATATCCCAATATAAGCGGTATATCTATCTTTTGAGAGAGATACAGCACCATATGCGAGCGAAAGGCTCCCAGCAGTATCTGAAATAGATAGAGCAAAATAATTCCTACTGATATAACATGCAGAGTCTTTTCAAGATTGTACTGCAGTATATCGTCCATCAGGAATTTGAAATAGAACGACGCAAGTATACCCAAAATTGTGTATATAAGTGAAGTAAAGAAAATATTTATCAGAAGCTTTTTCTGCGGTAATATCAAATGGAAAAACCTTGCGAATAACCCCTTTGTTTCGTTTCCTTTGCTAAATGAAACATTGGGTACCATCAGAATAAGCACGCCTGTCCACATTTTAAAGAATTCCTCAGGTGATTGCTTTATTATACCCTTCCCAGGGTCAGCAATTATAACCTGTTTCTTGGTTATCTTATGTATTACGACATAGTGCAGAAGCGTTCCATCCACTACCACATGAGCAATGCAAGGTAGCGGAAACTCTGAAAAAAAGGCCTCCTGATTCCCCTTTACACCCTTGGCTGTAAACCCAAGGCTCTCAGCTGCCTTTATAACTCCGTATGCATTTGTTCCCTGCTTATCAGTTCCAGCAACTTCTCTTATTTTCGTTATTGATGTTTTAAAACCGTATTGCTTACTGATAGTCGCAAGACATGCAGCCCCGCAATCGGTGATGTCATGTTGTTTGATGCAGTAGTATTTTTTCATTAGATATTTTATCTCCGGCTATGGTTAGTTGAGTCTTTTTTATTTCTTAGATTTAAAGTAATAATAGATATTAAATAAATTAAGGTAGCTAATAAAATTAAGAAATCTATTACTGTGATTGTACAATGGAATATATAGTTGCTAATTATTATTACGTCAATTATCAAAAAACTTGCTAGTGATACAATCCAATTATTTTTAGACTGCACTAACTTTTTATTTATATTAATATTTATTATGTTTATTATTTCTATAATTAAAAATATACATTTTGCTACTAACATGTTGCACCTCAGTCTTTGATAATAAGTTTATCAAATATGTATTTTAATTGACTCCATTATTAATCTTATTTATAAGGCTATCATCTTCTTTTTTATTGCTGCTATATAAAAAATATAAACTTATACTCTTTTTCTTTTTATCAAAAATCACTCCCAATACTCTGTCTTTTTAATTTTTGTCCCATTAAGCATTATTTTAAGGCTGTGCATATACATGCACAGCCTTCATTCCTAAGCCTTTACGAGGTACGAATTTCTAGCTGCTTCATAACCATCCTTGTATCCTCTATCCTCTAAATGATCTTTTCCAGTTTCATACACACTATATATTGTGTATGCAACTTCAACAATTGTTTTCACTACTTGCCAAAATGCATTTCCACCTTCCACCATTTCTAATTCTGAAGTACTTAACGGCTCAAAGTTTATCATATATAATCCCTCCTATTTTTTAACAACTGGTTCTGACATACCTGCATTGTATCCTTCTTTATATCCTTTATCATAAGAACTTTTGTATTCACTTGCTATATATGCAACTGCTGCTATAGCAATAGCCTCAACAGGGTGAGTTATAATTGCCTGAGCAATAGTAGTAGTCACAGTCCTAGCAAGGTTCTCTATCCACCCTCCCCCATCAACACACATCTTTTCATCATTTGATAACTCAGCAAAACCAACATTATTTAAACTCATTGCATAAGTCATATTTAAAGACCTCACTTTCGTTACTTAATAATTTTTTATACAAAAGCACTTCCATCTCTTTTTGTCCTCCTGCGCATAGATTTCAAGCCAAAATATCAGATGCCTTGGCAGTATATATTAACTCCTATTCCATGGTAACAGAAGCTAATTACAATATATTTGGGCTAACCCCTATATACATATTAACAATCATGTCATCGGGTGTCATTCCTGGAAGTAAATCATTAGCCTGCACATTATATCCAGTAGCTATTTGTTGTAAATTATTTTGCAGGATAAATGCTAGAATTTTATTATATTTATTCTGCAATGTTGATGGGTTTCCAGTGTGTCTTGTATATACTGCATTAACTATGTGGAAAAAAGGCTTAAAAGTATATTCGCTTTGTAAATCAAACTTTTTATCCATTGGTCAAGGATTTCCATATCTAACACTTGATTCCCTCTAACACTTTCTATTGAAAAGGCAACTGTCACAATGGGATCCTGTTTTTTGCGCTTCATTATCCTGTAGAAGTTTACCTATTTTCATCATTTCTTCATTGATTTGTGTTGTGCCATCTTTCTTCTCAATTAAACTCAGAAAGAATACCTCTTGATTACCCTTTCTCCCTTGATTGCTCTATTCACAAAAGCAAGTATATCAGTACTTGCTTTTATGAATAAAAATAGAATATCCTAAAGGCACAATTAGAAAAAAATATAGTATTATCTTTTTAAACACTGTTAACTCTGGGAACAATACTAATAATAGGAATAACCAAATTATTAAATATGCAATGAAAAATTTATTCTTTTTAATAGCTTTATCGCCCCTTCACTAAATTCTCATTCTCTCTTATTATTTTCATTTTTTACAGTATTTTATTTTGTTTGGTTAAACCTGTTCTCTATTAACTACATAATTATTTTTTAATTTTTATTTTTAGCTTCAAAGGTTATTTCAGCAAATATTTCTGATATCTTCTCATATATACTCCTAAAAATTCCTCCTGAAGTATCAAATAGCTCTTTTTCACTTAAATCCTTAAAATTATCTGTATTTAGCATAGATTTAATCCCTCCAATCATGACAAATACATAATATCTTATATGGTAAATATTGCAATATGTTTTGCATAAAATGCCGTTTTAATGTAATGAAATGGATCGAAAGAGAATATCAAGTGTAAAAATTTCATTCTTGCATCTTAAAGATAACTCCCCTTTATTCTTTTCTACACTTTCTTTTATGTTTAGCAGCCCTAATCCATGCTCTGAACTATTGCTTTTTGTTGTAGCTATTGTATTTCCGGCTACAGATATATTTTTATTTACAGAGTTCGATATATTAATAATTAAACAGTCTCCCTGAGAAAAAACTTCTATTTTAACAAAGGGTGCATCGCTTTTTCCCGTTGCCTCTATTGCATTATCAATAGCATTACAAAAAATAGTACTGATATCAAATGGGCTGATAAAATTATCCGATGGTAAACACCCACTGAATTCAAACTTAATATCCCTAGACTGTGCAATAATAGCTTTATCGTTAACAATTGCATCTACAATGGTATTACCGGTACTAATAATATTTTTATCTGAATTCAGTAAATTATTTATTTCACCAATGAAGGACTTCACTTCATCTAGCTTGTCCTGCTCAATTAGGTTCTTTATACACATAATATGATTTTTCATATCATGCTTTAGACGTTTAGTGTGCTTTGTATTTTCCACTAAACTTTTATAGTGCTCAAACTGTACGTCAAGCTGAGCCTTGGATAGTTGGACATTATACAAAAGTTGCTTATTCAAAACCATTTTATCAATCATAATCAGAAGTGTGGATATGTAGAGAATTGTAGACATAGATGCTATTAGCATTAAGATATTTGCTTTTATAGGAACTATTTCAAGTTCTCTAATGCTTATATCCATAATAATCACTGTACATTCTCCAAAAAGCGGCAGAACAGTCATTAATAACGTCTTAGAACTCGGGAACGTGGATATTTTTAGATTCTTAAAAGAGTTAGAACATTTAAGAACAATAATTATCACACTGTATATTATAATCTTTGTAATAGCTATAAATAATTCTGAACTATTATCACCAATAGACATCTTAAATATATTTTGTTGTGATTCAAAATTTTCAATTGTAATCACAAGTAATTCAGTTGAGTAGTTAACACTAGATATAACCATATATGTGAATATTTTATGAATAATTTTGCCCTTAAACATATAAAAGTATCCAAAGAGCAAGTAAAATAATAAAATCAACTCAGTAATACCTTTAACAAAAATGCCCACAAGACTTAAAAACATGTATCCTACAATGTATAGTATTATCATTTTATAAAAAGAGGCTTTTCGTTCAAGCATAATACATGTAAAAACTATACATATTGCAATATGAATAATATCTGATACAATACTTGTGATTACTAAATAAATGCCCATTACCTGCTCCTCCTCATATACCCCCTGAAGGCTTCTGAAAATTCCTTATATTTTAGCTTGCTTAAGAATATCTTAGAATTGTTATCCATGACGATTTCATTTTTGGAAAACTGAAATATGTGTTCAAAGTTAACAATGAAGCCTTTATGACATCTAAAGAAGTTTTTATTCTTCAAAGAAACCACTATGTCACCTATTTTTAGATACAACAATATTGACTCTGTCTTTAGTTGTAGTTTGGTAATTCTACCCGTACTTTCAAAGTAGTAGATTTTTGATAACGGAATTCTATATGTGATATTTTTATTTGAATAACTAAAAAAGTTATTTGCTGTTTGCTCAATATCTTGATAGGCTCTTTTCATAGTATTATATATTTTTGACTCATCAACCGGCTTTACCAAGTAATCAAAAGGTTTAACCTCAAATGCTTCAAATACCTTCTCCGAGTAAGATGTCAGAAATATGATAAGTCCATCATAATCACGTTCTCTAAGCTTTCTAGCAGATTCTATGCCATCTAGCTGCATCATTTGATAATCTAAAAAAACAATATCCGCTTGGCAAAAATCACATTCAAGTAATTCTTCCCCACTTTGGAAGGTAATTATTTTTGCACTATCATCAAATGATTGCACATATGATTTAATACTTTGTAAAATAATTGTATCATCATCGCAAATAATTATTTCCATTTACCCCTCCATAGAGTATAATTACAAAAATTATACCATCTATTTGATTGTAAGGCAAAAAATGGAATTAAATTTATTTTAAATTTTCCTTTTTTTCTTCTCAATTAACTGAGTTCCCCACTCCCTGCACAAATCCTCAAAGCTAAAATTGCCAGAGTTTGCGGGACTTGTCGATGGAAGATATATTGCATCTATGCCAGTTGACTCGCTACAGTGCTTTTGGTATAGCTCATAAGCCTTTTTGCCATTTGTGAATACTCTTTTAATATGCGTTTTTGACATTAGCTCCCCAATATCATTGGGAACAGCATTTTTTATGCTGCTATCGGAAGACCCGGTAATTGTACAGCTTTTTATAACATCCCACATGGCAACCTTGTTTCTGAGCAGCATTTCTGTTTTTTGTGTTATATCCTTCGGCACTTGCTCATTAAAAATTGCCGCTAACACCTTCCACAGCCTATTTTGAGGATGACCGTAATAAAAATTATTCTCTCTTGACTTAACCGAGGGCAGCGACCCCAAAATAAGAATCTCTGAATTGCAGTCATAAACTGGTTCAAAAGGATGTACTACAATAGTTTTCTCTACCATAACTTCCTCCAAAAAAGTATATTAAATTTTGTTTATTATCAATAATACATCTTGTTTAATATCAATAATATATTTTTGCTTCAACCTGTTGCTTTATCTCGTCCGACAGCACAATTAAATAGCAAGTGTCCAGAAATATTATGTGCTTTACCATATGTACCATACTATGATTCACTATATTAAGGCAACTTTATTAAGCAACTATATTAACGCAACTATTTTAAAGCAAAAATACATTATTATTAATTACTGTGGCTTGTACTAGCCTTATAGTGGCATGGCACCTGCATTACTCGGGACTTCCACCTGTAAGAGTTCGCCCATGCTGGGCGAACAATTAAAAGAGCCACCGCATTTTTTGCAGTGGCCCCTAGATAAGATATTTAACTAGACTCAATCTCAACAATTGAAAGTTGACATAGAGTCATTAATTCTACTTACTATCTTTGATAACTCCAGCATATAAGAATTTTGGAGGTATATCAAAGCAACTATCTACATGAATTACTTAGTCTCTAGAATGTACTGGTTAAGCATTGATTCTAGCATTTCCTGTCTGCCTGACTTATTCTTAACTTCAGCAGTCAAAGCATACTGTTCCAATTCCTTGAAACCAACCTTACCTGAAACTATATCCTTACCAATGCCAGTTGTGTAGCTTGAGTATCTGTCAGCAATGAATGCGTCCATCTTTCCATCCTCAACTATCTTATAAGCCACCTTCAAGCCCTTTGCAAATGTATCCATACCTGCAATATGTCCAAGGAATAAATCATCTGACTGGAAGGAACCTCTTCTAACCTTAGCGTCAAAGTTAAGACCACCCTTAGTAAATCCACCTGATCTAATAACTTCCAACATAGCAAGTGTAGTGTCGTATATGTTTGTTGGGAATTGGTCAGTATCCCAACCCAGAAGCATATCACCCTGGTTAGCATCAATACTTCCTAGCATATTGTTTATTCTAGCTATTGCAAGTTCATGCTGGAATGTGTGTCCTGCGAGAGTTGCATGATTTGCTTCAATGTTCAACTTGAAGTATGGGTCGAGGCCATAAGTCTTCAAAAATCCAATAACTGTAGTAGCATCAAAGTCATACTGATGCTTTGTAGGTTCCTTTGGCTTAGGCTCAATCAAGAATTGTCCATCAAAGCCAATCTCCTTTGCATAGTCAACAGCCATTCTCAAGAATCTTGCTAAATTATCCTGCTCAAGCTTGAGATCGGTATTTAGAAGAGTTTCATAACCTTCTCTGCCACCCCAGAATACATAGTTCTGTCCGCCTAAGTCCTTAGTGATTTCCATAGCCTTCTTTACCTGAGCTGCAGCATATGCAAATACGTCCGCATTTGGTGAAGTTGAAGCACCGTGCATAAAGCGTGGGTTTCCGAATGCATTTGTAGTACCCCAAAGGAGTTTAACATCGCTGGATTTCATTCTTTCCTTTATAGCTGCAACAATTATATCAAGTCTCTTATTTGTTTCTGCAAGTGTTTGAGCCTCTGGAGCAATATCTCTGTCATGGAAACAGAAGAAAGGAACTCCTAGCTTTTCAGCAAACTCAAAGTTAGCTTCTACCTTTACCTTTGCAGCATCCATTGCGTCCATTCCGTCCCAGCTTCTCTGGTATGATCCAGCACCAAACATGTCAGCACCAGCTGCAGCAAATGTGTGCCAGTATGCAACTGCAAATCTTAAGTGGTCCTTCATTGTCTTTCCGCCAATTACCTCGTCAGCGTTGTAATACTTGTACGCCAAAGGGTTGTCAGAAGCAGCTCCCTCGTACTTGATTTTCCCGATGCCCTTAAAAATTTCTCCCATATGTAACCTACCCTTTCCGCCTCACGGCATTTTAAATTCTTTGTTTTCCCTAATATGAACAGTTAAATTTGATATCCAAAAAGCCTCTTTAATGGAATAATTGCAGCACCCAGGCAAGAAACATCATCCCCAATAGAGGATGTAACGATAGTTGCTCTTGATGCCGGGTAGCTAAGCGCCTTGGTATTAACAACATCTCTAATGTGGTCCATTACCAAAGTCATCTTCGCTAATTCTTTTCCAAGTACAATCTTGGATGGGTTCACTGTATTTATTGCGTTTGATATTGCCATTGCCAAATAGCCTGCTGATTCTAGCAAAATAAGCCTTGCAGCTTCACTGCCATCATCGGCAGCCCTTATAATATCCTGATATGTTAGATTGTCCACATCATCAGTATAGCTCTCAATCTGTAGTATTCCTTGGCGAGCTAATGTTTTTGCGCGGTGTACTATTTTCTTGACTGATACAAAGGTCTCAAGGCAGCCATAGTTTCCACATGCACACTTCTCACCATTCTGGTCCACCATTATATGCCCGATTTCTCCAGCGCTTCCACAGCATCCTCTAAGTAAGGCACCATTTGCAAATATGCTTGAGCCGATACCCGACTTCATATTGATGCAAATAAAATTCTTCTCATCTACGCAGCTGCCCAACCAGTTTTCACATATAGCTGTAGACATTGCCTCATTTTCCACATGTATCGGTACTTTTAAGTTAATTGCACTGTTGATATCAATATCTTTCCATCCTAGGTTTGGTGCTAATACTATTCTTTGTGATTCACTGTCAACCAATGCAGGAACTGATATGCCTACTCCAATCATCCTGTCTTGTGCTATGTCAAACTTGGCAACTATAGCATTATACTTCTGTGCTATAGCTGATAGCGTTTGTTCAATAGTTGTATATTCATTTAGGTCCTTCTCATTATGTACTATAATGCCCTGTATATCCATAAGGATATATCTTATATAGTCATCATCAATATCTACTCCTAATGAGAAATAGCTCATTGGTTTAAGCTGGTATAGAATGGGTCTTCTGCCCCCACTTGATTCCCCAATGCCACCTTCTTCTATATACTGCTTTTCCAATAGCTTTGAAACAATCATTCCTGTTGCTGTTGGGGATAGTCCCGTTATTTGAGCAAGGTCAGCTTTAGAAATGAGTTTATTTGTTCTTATTAAATCCAGTAGTGCAGTTTCATTAAATTCCTTTAAAAATTTATTATTTCCAGTAGCTTTAGAATTCCTCATCTATTAACCCTTCCCCACAATGCCTCGGATACTTACTATATTGCCTTGGGGCTTACTATAGTACCTTTGATACTTACTTATTACCCCTTTGCTGACAAATATAAACATGCTTTATGACAACTTCATAATATAACATTATTAATTTTATTAATATGGTTCAGCAGCATTTACAACGTTTAACCTGTAAGTCAAAACTATATTAGCGTAATAAAACCATTACACTACACCTATATTAAGGTTTTTAATATATATCAGCCTAGCTAGCATCCTCCATGCAAATATCTTTTTACTACATAATATTATATTTGAACAATGTACTTTTTAATACTATATTATAAAGTGTAACAAACTAATGAAAATTTTTCAATAATCAATATATTATTTAGTAAAATATTACAAAATAGTATGTGCTTTTTGAATATTTCTACTATTTTATTAAGATTTCTGCGCCAAAAAAACCTAAAAGAATAAATACGCTATTATAAATTGCTATACCAAAAACTGAATAAGTCAAAAACTTAACTATATTGATTTTAAAAAGTCCCGAGATAAATGAGATTAGCGTTCTTGCAACAGGTATTAGCCGAGATATAAATACACCCCTAGTTCCATACTTATCTATATATACCTTTGTACTATTAATTGATTCATCTACCTTTTTATATTTCTTTCTAAGTTTATCTAGTAAACTTCCACCTATTAGGCTTCCTACATAATATAAGATAATACTTGCAAGAAGTCCCGCTCCGATAGATACAAATATTACTACGAATAAGCTGTACTTGGTCTGAGCCGCTAAAACCCCTGTTGCTGGTAAGATTATTCCTGCAGGAAAACCGGGAAGATTAAGGTACTCCAAGAAAATGATAAGAAATACAAAATAAAGTCCGTACTCCATTAAGTACTGAAGAAAAGTCTCCGTTAACTCCATTCAATATTTTCCTCCAACTCGTCGGAATCCTTACCCTTTAGCTTTTTTGCTCTAACCTCTGCAAAAATCCAGATTACAATAGGGAATAGTAGCTGAAACGGCATGCTCCAGAATACCAGCACCCAGTAAAACTCAACCATTTGGTGGATATTTTCGAACATAAATGTAGATAGCCCTACCATCAGCAACCCAATAGGGGCAGCCATCTTTTTGTAATTTTCTATATTAAATACCCTGCAAAATCCTTTTACTGTGACAAAAAGACATACTGATAACTTTGTAAAGCCTGCTAAATAATACAATACGGCTTCTAATAACGCTGCCCCTTGTAGAAATGTTGTAGTTGATAAGGTTGTAATGGCTGTATAAAGTGGGAAGTAAAGCTTTTGATAAAAGGGCACACCCATTATAAGAATATTAGTTAGGATAAGCAAAGAGATTATTATAGTTCCGATGCCCACTCCCTTGACCATGGCTCCGAATGCCTTACGAGGTGTCTGTAGGTAACACAAAACGCTCACAAAAATAATCATTTCCATTGCAGGTGAGGCCGCCATAGAATATCCAAACTGCAGTACCGGAATCCAGTTATTATACAGTACTGGCTTTACATTTATAATATTCATTTCAGGTATCAATATGGAAAGCTCAAATATTATTATTCCTATTATTAGAGGAAACAGGATAGCTGCCCATTTTGATATAGCTGTAACACCGCATTTGACTAAATATATTGCCAACACCACCATTAGTATTGAATAAACTACCTGCGGAGTATGATATAGTGATGTTATCTTAATGCCTTCTGTAGAAGTCTTTACTATTAGTGAGCCCAGTATAAATGAATAGGCAATAAACAACAAGCTTACTGCCCTTCCTAGTATTTTTCCAAATAGCGTTATTGATATGTTATATAGATTTTGTCCGGGAAACAGAGCAATAATTCTGCCATACACAATCAATAGCGGAAAGGCTATTACGAAGGATATTAGTGCTGAAATCCAAGCATCCTGCCTAGCATTACTATTAAACACTGCCAAATATGTTGTTGCAATCATGTATATTACAATTATAGGTACCGCATACCTGTCGGTAACTCGTTCCTTACTCATTCTCCTTCTCCTTTATACTTAATGTTGCGCAATCCTGACGCCTTACGCCTATCCCCCCTGTGCATTACCATACTCACTACTACTGAGCATTACTCCTGGTATTACCCCTACTCTATTAACTAAACATTGTCCTACGCATTACCCCTGTGCATTATTTTGAGCATTGCTCCTGAGCAACTCTAATCTTTGTCCTAAGCATTGCTCCTATGCACCACTATAAGCATTACGCTACTTATTACAGCTACACATTACCGTAAACATTGCTCCTACTCATTAACCTAAGCATTACTCCGAGGCATTACCCGTGTTTACTACCTCTACCCCCTGCCCCTGAACATGGCTGCTACTACATGCACCATCCCTCTAGCAGGACTAGGTATCTGAACACCTAGGCTTAATAAAAGCTGAACTACTACCGACAGGATAATAAGAGCGAGATATATTGCTGCAATTTTATATTCTTTATTTTTAAAAATAGGAATAAGGTCAATTAAGGTATAAATAATATACGCTGGTATAAAGGCTAAAAACATTGATGGCATATCAACCACCTGCCTTTACAGGACTTGAAGTTAGTCCGCTGTTACTTACTGTTAAGTCAACCCAAATATTTGTTTTAATGTCTTTAAATACGTTGCCCCAATTATCCCTTATACTAACCCACTCATCTGGCTTTTCGGCAGCAATCTCAATTCCATAATTCAAACAATCAACGCCATATATTTTCTGAATATCTGTAACTACCCTTCCAATGTTATCTGCAATAAAAACCTCGTCCTGCCTTTGATACTCACGCAAGTTTTGAGGCTTTGAAAAGTTTATGTCTCCGCCATCCTCTACTATCTTGGCATAAGCCTTTATGATCATATCCATTTCCAGCTTACCGTTTCTCACCACCGGTGTAACCTTTGTATTACTGTTTGTAATCTCTAGTGATGTGTGACTGCTCCGGCTTCCCATATTATCAGAAGGCACAATAATGCAGTCCTTTATATTATTAGTGGCAAATAGCATATACTTTGAATCATTCTCATTGATAATTCCAATATACTTATCTCCATTAAACACTGCCGTTCCACCCAGCACAATTTCCTCGTTCTTTTCCTGTTTTTCAAGCTTTATAATGGGAAGGACAGGGTATGATTTGCCACTTTCGAGCTTATTAATAAACTCATAGGTCTTTGTACTTGGGGCCTTTCCCAAAATCAGCTTGTTGTTTTTAATCATTTTGAGTGTTTGCTGAGAGTGTGTATCAGTACTTTTTGTTTTTGCTTTAATCACATCTCCTGCATTCTTCTCTGTAGTAACAAAAAGCTCAATCAGCATTCTGGCTTCCGCATCCCTGGCAATCCAATCAAGCAGTGGTTGAATTCCTTCTCTTGCAACAGCTTCACTTACTATAGCTATACAGGTATGTGCCCAAAATAATTGCTTGTTGGATATTTCTACTGAGTTTCTTGCTGCTTCGGCAAGAGTTTTTCCTTCTGCCTCAACCACAATTGGCTCAATTTTGGTTTCATTACCACCCGTACCCTGAACAATCTCAATAGTAAGCTTGTATCGCTCAGGTTCACCTACTTTATCAACAGCTATACCCGATACTATGGATACACTTTCTAAGTCGCGGTAATCCCAACACCCTGAAAGGGAAAGGCATATTACTGTAATAAGCAAAAATAAAGTAGGCACTTTCAGCCTCCATTTTGTCATTCTCTCTGCCCCTCCTTTTTCCAAGCCTGTCTTTTCTCATTGTTTTTGGATAGAAAGCTCGGCCTTGATCGCATATCACTCCACACTGTTCTGATGAAGGAATCCTTAAAATCATTAGCATGCTTAATCTCTATCCCTGATAAATAATCCACGTTAAAAGAATTTAGTTGAACCAGATATATCAAAAGAGCGGTCATACCAAAAATATAACCGTATATTCCAAACATTGATGCAAGTATTAGAAGACCAAAACGTATTACAATAATTGCTCCCTTTATCCTTGATGAAATGAGTCCTGCTATACCTGCAAGTGCTACTACAATCAGCATGGTTGCACTCACCAGCTTTGCTTGAACTGCCGCCTGGCCCAATATCAAGGCACCTACAATACTTACAGTTTGTCCAAATATTGCAGGTATTCTTGCCCCCGCCTCCCTGAGTATCTCAAAGAATAGCAGCAATACTATAGCTTCTAGCACGGTAGGTATAGGGACATCCTGTCTAGCGGCAGAAATACTTATCAATAGCTGTGTGGGAAGCATTTCTTGATGATAGGTAATAAGGGCAACGTATATTGCAGGAACACTTATTGTTAGGAAAAAGCATAGCATACGGATAAGCCTGCTAAAGGTTCCCATATAAAAGCTTTCGTAATAATCATCAGGAGATTGAAAATTTTCCACAAAGACATGCGGTACTGTCAATGCAACGGGAGTGCCATCAACAAACAGTGCAATTCTTCCCTCTAGCAGCTTTGCTGCCACAACATCTGGCTTCTCGGTACGTCCACAAACTCTAAATGGGGACTTTGTGCCGCTCTGAACCATAAGCTCTTCAATATAATTAACATCGAGTATTCCGTCTATATCAATTTTTTCTAGTTCCTTGTTCAGATCTTTTAGCACGTCTTCATTTACCAAACCCTCAATATACGATATGCATATTTGGGTGCTGGTCATGTTTCCAATGCTTTTAAATATAAATTTTAATCTTGGGCTTCTGACCTTTCTTCTCAAAAGTGTTGTATTGGTCATTAGGTTTTCGACAAAGCCTTCCCTGGGACCAAATAGTACCTTTTCCCCCTCAGGCTCAGAGACCGATCTCATGGAAAAGCCCTTTGAGTTACATATCATGCTTTTGGCTATTCCCTCAATCAAGATTATAGTATCTCCATATATTATGCCGTCACACAGTTTTTTTACCTCAGTTTCAAGCTTTACGTCGTCAATAGCAATGATTTTTTCTCTTAGGTAGGTAGTACTTAATTGACTCTCATTAATTTGTGTGCCAACTAGCGGCAGTATGATATCGTCATTGATTATTTTGTTGTTTACCATTCCATCTGCATATATTGCACAAAACCTCACCTTTGGGTTATGCTCGTTCTTAATATCTCTATAAATAATGGCATTGTCATCCTTAAAAATCCTTTTAAAAGTAGCTATATTCTTATCAAGTGAAGCAGACAACTCTGCCATCTGCTCCCTTTGATCAAAGCCTTTTTCCTTGGCACCTTCACTTACAAAATTCAAATCATCAAATACCAAGTGCATCCTCCTTTTGGTTGTTCCACTACTACTCTATTTGCAGCACAAAAAAACACCTGCACGTATTGTTAGTTATGTGCAAGTGTTTTATTCATTTTTGAACTTTTCAATTACTTCGCTATATTGCTCTAGTGCCTCCTTACCCTTATCGGTGAGAGTATACTGTCCATTGCCCTCTCTTAAAAACCAACCATAATGATTAATATACATTATGCTCCTGCACTTATCACTGTCGAGACCATAATCCCTCAAATCTGTTGCCTTTATAGTTTCCTTCTCGCTTGCAATGTGCGCGATATATAGCGCCTGTTCCTTGTAAGCTGTCATTATCTTTTTTCTGGTAGAACCCCCGGTGTTAATATCACTGCTCCTATTAGAAAGCTCATTCATCAGGGCTTTACGCTTTTTCTTGTTTTGCCTTTTGCTATTAGCCCGGTCAAATGGCTGTGGAACTAGCACTTCCTCAACATGATAGCTGTTCCTTGCCTTAGAAACCAAAAGTAGCCCTAACTCCAGTCTCCTTAGAAGGTGCAGTATATTCTGCCACATCCTTGTCCTAATAATTTTTTTGGGTCTTGGTATTGCTACATAGACTATATCCGATAGCTTTTGGCGTTGTGCAGCTTGAACCAGTAAATCAATGGTCAGTCCACGCTTTAGCTCCACCACCACCAACTCATTCTCTCTAGTGCCGCATACATCGCAGCTGTTAACCTCTGCCTGCACGCTATATCCGCATTTTACAAGAAATTCTTTAACAGGCTGATAAAGCTCCTCTTCACTGGAAAAGTCCTTGTTCATGGATTTTCTCCTTCTTTAGTATATTATTTATTGTATCAAAGGCACCATGGGTTGTCTATTTAATGGGCTGATTAAGGCAGGTAATAATACCAAGCACTATTTTGGACCAAAGATTAATAATAAGCTTCGGAATTCACTTTTATAGAGAAGCCTATACAACGAGCCTGCTCTCTATGAGGGCAGGCTCTGTTTTTGGTACATTATTGGTATAATTCATGTAATGGTTTTATTAATCACCATTCATCAATACTTAAATTTAATATAACATAATTTCAAGTTTATCAAACTTAATATTCTCACCGAAGTGATCCCTGTTGAAAGAGGTCTTTCTATATAGTGCAAAATCAGTTGTGTTCTTCTTAAGCCAAATGGGAACCTCAACATCAAGCTGCTTGCATACTGAAATCAAGCATTCCTCAAGCTGTTCTCTGAAATCGGAGGTTGCACTTGAAGGCTCTGCAAAGGCTTCATTAATTGGTCTTCCATCTTTAATTATTCTTCCAAATAGCTTCACTTTTGTAATCCTCCTTTTTCATTAATATGCTTCAATTATACTGTGCTTATAATAAAAACTCTACTATATAAATCTACAAAAATACTGCTAAAATTATAGCCAGTATGTAAGAAATATATTAATTGAGCAAGGATAAGCATGTTGCTTGGCTGATTATAGCTTTTATGGATTATTACTTTTGAAGCCTACTATTTTTGCAGCTTACTGCTTTATGGCTTGCTGCTTTGTAGCTTGCTGCTTTGTAGCCTGCTGCTTTGCAGCCTGCTGTTATGTTGCTTATGCTCCACAGCCAGCTGATTTTGCAACTTATGCTTCTTGATCTCAATGCTTTTGCAGCTTGTGCTCAACTGAATCCACAAGCGCCTTCCAGCTGGCCTCAATAATATCTGTTGATACGCCAACCGTTGACCACACCTCTTCACCATCGGAGGATTCAATCAATACTCTAACCTTAGATGCTGTAGCGGAACCGGAGTCCAGCACTCTAACCTTGTAGTCGGTCAGCTTCATTTCTGAAAGCTTTGGATAGAATCTTTCAAGCGCCTTTCTAAGCGCCTTGTCAAGAGCATTTACCGGACCGTCACCCTCAGCTGCAGTAATTTCTGCCTGTTCACCCACCATTATTTTTATCATTGCCGTTGAGTTTACGCTATTCATAGTGGGTTCATTTACTATTACCTTAAATTCTTTTAACTCAAAAAACGGCTCATATATCCCTAGCATTTTTCTGATCAACAATTCAAAGGAAGTCTCTGCACCTTCGTATTGATAGCCTTCAAGCTCTAGCTCCTTCAACTTTTCAATAATTTGCTTTGTCTTTGGAGAATCCTTTGTAATAGTGCTGTCAATCCTGTTTATAATGCTTACCACTGCACTTCTTCCTGCTACTTCAGACATCAGTATGTTTCTCTTATTGCCTACTGTCTCAGGGTTAAACAGTTCGTAGGCAGAGGCATTCTTATTAACTGCATCCGAGTGCATTCCCGCCTTGTGAGCAAAAGCGCAGCTACCGACAAAAGGCGCTCTTTCATCGTGTATAATGTTTGCTATTTCGCTTACAAATCTTGCAGTTGAGGTTAGCATTTCCATGTTTTCTTCAGGAATACAGCTATAGCCCATCAAGAGTTGAAGATTAGGTATGATTGTACAGAGGTTGGCATTTCCGCACCTTTCTCCAAAACCATTGATAGTACCTTGTATCTGTACTGCACCTGATTCTACCGCTGCTATTGATGCTGCTACCGCCATGCCGTTGTCATTGTGACAGTGTATACCAATATCGCACTTTATCGATTGCATAACAATTTCAGTTATTTTTGAGATTTTTGATGGGAAGCTAGCACCCTTTGTATCACAAAGGCAGATGCAGTCTGCTCCAGCCTTCTGGGCAGCTTTTAATGTTTCCATTGCGTACTCAGGATTTGCATCATATCCATCAAAGAAATGTTCCGCATCATAGACTACGTTTTTGCCATTATCCTTAAAATACTTGATGGTATCATAAATCATTGCCAAATTCTCCGCAAGTGTTGTTTTCAGTATATCAGACACCTGAAAGTCCCATGCTTTCCCAAACACTGCAATATCCTCTGTATTTGCACTAAGTAGGGATTTTACATTTGCATCCTCCGCCACATCAATGTTTGCCCTTCTAGTGGCACCGAATGCAATTATTTTTGAAGTTTTTAGCTTCATCTTTGAAACGCGCTCAAAAAACTGCAAATCCTTTGGGTTTGAACCTGGATTTCCTGCCTCTATATAGTGAACACCTAGGCTGTCCAGCCTCTCGACTATTTTAAGCTTATCCTCAACTGTAAATGATATTCCAAGAGCCTGAGCCCCATCTCTGAGTGTAGAATCGTAAATGATTAGATTTTTTGCCATAGACCATACCTCCTTTAACAATTATTAATTACCACTTTATTTGATTTATTAACCTGTAACATACATTTACCTGCTATACATACTCTAGCTTCTATTGACCTATTAAAAAAAGCAGCCCCAAAAGGGACTGCTTTTAAAAAGCGTCCCTTAGTTAGTAATTATGCCTTCTCCAATTTCACTAATAGATCTATTAATAGCATTGAGATATGCCTTAACACTTGCCTCAATAATATCTGTGCTTACGCCCTTACCCATAAATACACTTCCTCCACTAGCTACCTTTACTGTAACCTCACCTAATGCATCCTTACCCTCAGTAACTGCTCGAAGACCATAGTCCACAAGCTCTACCTTAACTCCTGTCGCACGTTCAATTGCATTGAATGCTGCGTCAACAGGTCCGTCCCCGGTAGCTGCTTCTGTTATAATCTCATCTTCCCTCTTGATACTTACCGTAGATGTAGAAATCATCTTGTTACCGCTGTTTATTTGGAAGCTGTCTATCGAGAATATTTCAGGAATAGAAATATTTTCTCCAACCAGCGCCTCAATATCCTTGTCAGTAACAACCTTCTTTTTATCCGCTAAATCCTTGAATTTATCAAAAGCTTGGCGTATTTCTTCAGGGGTAAGCGCATAGCCCATTTCCTTCAATCTATCCTCAAAAGCATGCTTGCCTGAGAGTTTTCCGAGCACCATTCTGTTCTGTCCTACGCCTACAGATTCAGGTGTCATTATTTCGTAAGTGCTCTTTTCTGAAAGCACACCATGCTGGTGTATGCCCGACTCATGAGCAAATGCGTTTGCACCTACAATTGCCTTGTTGGGCTGTACATTTACACCAGTGAGACTAGAAACAAGCCTACTTGTTCTATATATTTGAGTAGTATCAATGTTGTGAGTCAAATCATAATAATCCCGTCTGGTGTTTATGCCCATTATAATTTCTTCAACAGCTGCGTTTCCGGCTCTTTCCCCAAGGCCATTAACAGTACATTCTACCTGTGTTGCACCACTTTCTATAGCAGCTAAGGAATTCGCTACTGCCAAGCCAAGGTCATTATGGCAATGTACACTTATTTCTGCCTTATCAATATTGGGTACATTTGAACGTATATTTCTTATAAGAGTGCTAAACTCAATTGGTGTGGAATATCCAACGGTATCTGGAATATTAACAACAGTAGCTCCTGCGTTAATAACCGCCTCCACTACCCTGTACAAGAATTCCGGTCTTGTTCTGCTTGCATCTTCAGCAGAAAATTCTACGTCACTGCAATAGTTTTTTGCATACTTGACCATAGCTACAGCACGGTCTAGTACCTCTTGTTCACTCATTCTTAGTTTGTATTTCATGTGTATATCACTTGTTGCAATAAAAGTATGAATTCTAGGTGACTGTGCGTACTTTACAGCTTCCCATGCTCTATCTATATCCTTGTCAACAGCGCGGCATAGGCTGGCAATGGTTGCATCCTTTATATTCTTCGCTAGCATTCTGATAGACTCAAAGTCTCCAGGTGAAGCAATCGCGAATCCACCCTCTATAACATCAACTCCCAAGCGTACAAGCTGTTTGGCAATCTCCATCTTTTCGGGAAGGTTCAAATTAACCCCTGGTGTTTGTTCGCCATCTCTTAAGGTTGTGTCAAAAATCCTAATGTTTCTAGCCATAAACATACCCCCTACATTCTCACATTCATAATTGTCTAACTTGTCTAAAAAAATAATTAAAATTAATACTGGGCTTATGCCCTCTCTTTTATATTTATATGTACTTTATAATTACTGCTACGGCCTCAGGAGACCAGTCTTGCTGGCCTTCCGAGTGTCGCAAAACAGAAAAATGCTTATTTCTTCAGCCAGCTCATCATCTTTCTAAGCTCAGCCCCAACAACTTCTACCTGATGTTCAGTCTCATTTCTTCTCATTGCCAAGAAATTCGCTCTTCCACCAGCATTATTCTCTATTATCCAATTTGAAGCAAACTTGCCATCCTGTATTTCCTTAAGTACCTGCTTCATTTCTTTTCTTGTTTCATCGGTGATAATTCTCTTGCCTGTTACATAATCTCCGTACTCAGCAGTATCACTGATTGAATATCTCATGTATCCAAATCCGCCTTGATTGATTAGATCTACAATGAGCTTCATTTCATGCACACACTCAAAGTACGCTATTTCTGGCTGATAACCTGCATTAACCAAGGTTTCAAAGCCTGCCTTCATCAGCTCTGTAACACCACCGCAAAGAACTGCCTGCTCACCAAAGAGGTCAGTTTCTGTCTCTTCACGGAATGATGTTTCAAGTATACCCGCTCTGCCCGCACCAATTCCCTGTGCATATGCAAGAGCGTAGTCCTTTGCTTTACCTGAAGCGTCCTGGTGGATAGCTATCAAGGCAGGTACGCCTCTTCCCTCTGTGTACTGGCTTCTTACTGTGTGGCCCGGTCCCTTTGGTGCAACCATAATTACATCTACATCTGCTGGTGGCACTATCAGGTTGTAAACGATATTGAAGCCGTGGGCGAACATTATTACATCACCTGCTTTAAGGTTTGGAGCTATGCTCTCATCGTAAATAGCCTTCTGAGTTTGGTCTGGTGTAAGAATCATTATAAAATCTGCAGCCTTAGCAGCTTCAGCTGTATCCATTACCTTTAGTCCAGCAGCCTCAGCTTCTTTTCTCTTTGCTGATGTGCTTGTGAGACCAACTACTACATTAACTCCGCTATCCTTTAAATTCTGCGCATGTGCGTGTCCCTGACTTCCATAACCAATGATTGCTACTGTCTTTCCCTCTAATAGCTTTAAATTGCAATCGCTATCATAATACATCTTTGCCATACTCATTACCTCCTAATTTCGTCTAATCTATATGTTAAAACTTGACTACCTAATGAAACTAAACTTGACTACCTAATAAAATTAAACTTTACTGCCTAATGAATTAACTTAACTACCTCATTTGTTAACCTTCACTACCCACTTTAATTAATCCTCACTACCTACCTTAATGTGCTTGCTGCCTCTTTCAATAGCTATTGTTCCAGTTCTGACAATTTCCTTTATTCCAAACTGTCTTAGCATATCCTCTAAAGCATTGACCTTTTGAACACCACCCGACGCTTCAACTGTAAGAGTATTCTTTGATACATCCACTATATTTGCTCTAAAAACCTCAACCAGCTGAATAATTTCTCCTCTGGTTTCGGCATTTGCATTTACCTTAATGAGTGCTAACTCTCTGCTAACAGAATCATCTGGCTCAAGCTTTTTTATCTTGATTACATCAATGAGCTTGTTTAGTTGCTTGCTCACCTGCTCTACAGTGTATTCGTCTCCGTCAACAACTATTGTCATTCTAGAAATGTCAGGATTTTCTGTCACTCCTACAGCAAGGCTATCAATATTAAACCCACGTCTGCTAAACAAGCCTGCTACTCTAGACAGAACCCCTGAATGATTTTCTACTAGTACGGAAAGAGTATGCTTCGCCATATTTTTTTCCTCCTTTTAATTGACCTTGACCTATTTATTACTATTAATTATATCTCACATTTTTAAGATTTGCTTACTTAAGTTACACTGTGTATTCCTCTGGATCAACAATGCACTCCAATACATACGTTTCATCATTTTCAAAGAACCTATCTAAGCACTCTTTTACCCCAGTATTATTGGTAACTTTTTCGCCTTTAAATCCATATGCCTTTGCAAGTGCAACAAAATCCGGATTATGCTCCATAAATACCTGGGAGTATCTGCTTGAATGACGGTTTTTCTGTAATTCTCGAACCATTCCCAGCCTTGAGTTATTAAATATTACTATTTTAATACCAACACCGCACTGCTTAATGGTCCCAAGCTCGGGCATAGACATTTGGAAGCTTCCATCTCCTGCTACTACCACAACGGTATTTTGAGGGTTGCCCAGCTTCGCTCCAAGTCCTGCTGGTAGTCCATAGCCCATTGTTCCAAGCCCTCCTGATGTAATGAAGGTCCCAGGTGCTCTTGCAATAAAGTTATTTGCTGCCCATATCTGATTTTGTCCTACCTCTGTTGCAACTATATCATTGGGCCTTAACCTGTGCGATAACTCTTTTATAAACAATCTTGGATTAACTGTTCTTCCATTGTCCTCTTCTGCCTTTTTGCGCTTCCAGTGCTCAGCTTGTTCTACCCATTTTGTAGTATCTCCTGGTGTAACCATTTCATAAACCTGCTCTAGAACCAGCTTTGAATCGCCAACAACAGGTATGGTTGCATTGATATTTTTACCTATCTCGGCAGGATCAATATCTATATGTACTATAGTAGCTCTTTCTGATAACCTCTCAGCGGTGCTCATCGCTCTGTCACCCACTCTAGCACCTATAATTATGAGTAAATCAGCTTCATTGATAGCTCTGTTTGCAGCATATACTCCATGTGAGCCAAGCATTCCAAGGTTTAGTTGGTGTTCCCCTGATATTGCCCCTATACCCATCAGCGTTGTTACAACGGGTATACTGCATTTATCAACTAGTTTGGTTAGAATATCTGTTGCACCCGAGATAATTATTCCCCCTCCTGCACATATAACAGGAGCTTTAGCGTTTGTAATTGCAGTGGCAATTTTCTTAATTTGCTGAGGATGTCCCCTATAATTTGGCTTATAGCCTTTAATATCTATATTTTGTGGATAGGAGAAGTTAAGTTCCTCTCTTTGTATATCCACCGGTATATCAATAAGCACTGGGCCGGGTCTTCCGGTAGATGCTATATGAAATGCCTCCTTGATAATACGGGGCAGCTCCTTTACATCCTTGACCAAATAGTTATGCTTACAAAACGGAGACGTTGCTCCTGTTATATCAACCTCTTGGAAAACATCTCTTCCAATGAGCTCTGAAGAAACCTGACCGGTAATTGCAACCATTGGAACAGAGTCAAGATAGGCTGTTGCAATACCTGTAATAAGGTTTGTAGCTCCGGGGCCTGAGGTTGCTACACATACACCCGTTTTACCTGAAACTCTGGCATAACCGCTAGCTGCATGGGCTGCACCCTGCTCATTTCTTGTCAAAACATGTGTTATGTTAGAATCCAGAAGAGCATCATAAAACGGACAAATTGCCGCACCCGGATATCCAAATATAGTAGTGACTTCTTCTTTTTCCAATGCCTTAATTATTGCCTGCGCACCTGTCAGCTTCATTTGCCGCCCTCCTTTATCTGAATTTAATCAAAACTCACATGTATATATGGTTATAAAAAACCCCTCGCTCCTGCTATGTGCAGGGACGAGGGGACAACTCCACCGTGGTACCACCCTGATTTAATGCATAAAACATGCATTCTCAGTAAACGCTTTTTTGCGTTCAAAGCTGTAACGTTGCTACCGCCAGTGCCTATTCGTGATTTGAATTCAACACCGGTTCTCAGGAATGAGCTATACATGTATCCTCTGTGGCAACTTTCACCTACCGCTGCCTCTCTAAAACAAAAAGGAAAACATCTTTATTCCGTCATCAAATATTTCGTATTAATGGTAATTATAGCATCAAAGAAAGTTACCGTCAATAATTGGAGATTAACGATTTCTGACCAGTTTTGGGTGATGATTTTCACGTTTTTTGAACAAACTCTTCCTATCTTCGTTCCTTAAAAAAATTTGTTAGAATCTGTCCGCATGGCTCAAACAGGACACCATAAGCCACATCCACCTGATGGTTGAACTCCTTTACTCTGAAGAGATCTACTACCGAGCCGGCTGCGCCGGCCTTCCGATCCATCGCGCCAATATACAGATTGGGCACCCTGGCCTGTATTATAGCTCCTGCACACATCGGGCATGGCTCAAGGGTAACATACATAGAGCACTCATCTAATCTCCACGCCCCAAGCACTTCCGACGCGATGCGGATTACCTCAATTTCAGCATGCGAGGTAGCATCGTGCTTCTTCTCTTTAAGATTATGTGCTCTTGCAATTATTTCTCCATCCTTTACAATGACGGCACCTATGGGAGCCTCCCCCATTTCAAAGGCCTTTTGGGCTTCTTTAAGTGCTTCATTCATAAAGCTTTCATGATACGTCAGCATTTTGGCTCCTTTGCTTATTAAGTCTACTACAGTCCATATACTGCATTTTTTAAGCAGGACAATTTCCATTATGAGTATGCTAGCTCTAAGTATATTACATCAAATACTGCATTCTTCCCTAAATTTATATAGAAATTATATCATACTATCAATAAATGTTTTGGTAAATCATTTGTTTACATAGGGTACACTTGATATATCTTCTCTGAAACTATATATCAAATTAATTAGAATATATCCCCCGCCTTAGTTTAATAACCTTCCACTTGTGATATAATACCATGTAAATGTACAAGTATTTTTTTCATGATTATCAATAACTTAAATTGCATTATTATCAATGATTATAAGTAATTATTATCAATAACTATTGTTAATCAGCATTAATATTGATACCGATTATTATTTATTATTACCTATTATATATAATTGAGGCTTGGATTAAATGAAACGCTTTAAAAAGGTTTATGTAGAAATTACAAATATATGCAATCTCAGATGCAGTTTTTGCCCTGAAACCAACAGAGCAAAAAAGCTTATGGGCATTGATGAATTCTCCTATATAGTCAGCCAAATAAAACCTTTTACTGACTATATCTATTTTCATTTAATGGGTGAGCCATTTCTGAATATAAATTTAGGTGCTATGCTTGATATTTGCAATGAAACCGGTCTTAAAGTGAACATTACAACAAACGGAACACTTATAAATAAAGTCTCTGATGCTCTGTTAAATGCACCAGCTCTCCGGAAGGTAAGCTTTTCGCTACACAGCTTCGAGGCAAACTGCCAAGGCATCAAGCAGGAAGAGCAGTGCGCTGAAAATTACTCCTCTGCCGAGCGGATACCTGGCCTTAGCAACTACCTATCCCCTATTCTAGACTTCGTTAACTGTGCTGCCAAAAGGGGTATCATATGTGAGCTCAGATTGTGGAACCAAAACTCTGATAACAGCAGTCTTAACAATACTATACTGCATACTATTCAGGCAAGAATTAATACCGATATTGATATAGCTACACAACTTTCTATAAAACCTGAATTAAAGCTTACCAAGAATATATATGTTGGAATGGGAGAGAAATTTGACTGGCCTGATATAAATATTGATACCATTAGTAAAGAAGGTTTTTGCTATGGGCTGCGTGACCAAATAGGAATACTTGTTGATGGTACTGTTGTACCCTGCTGCCTAGACAGCGAGGGCACTATAGAACTGGGCAATATTTTTAAGCAACCTATCTCAGACATAATAGCTTCAGATAGGGCAACCGCAATATATGAAGGCTTCTCAAACAGAATGGCAAAAGAGGAGCTGTGCCAAAAGTGCGGCTATGCGGGCAGGTTTTCAAAATAAACTGTTACTATTTATTTAGATAGTAACTCCAGAAAATGTTCTAAATAAATACCTAGCAAAGGAAAGCTCTACATATAGATACCAGGCACATTCTATAAAAAGCAGATACCTAGATACTCTCAATGAAGCCTTTAATAAAATGAAGCGCAACGCCAAGTGGAACAGCCCTTTTAGGGTACTGGCTGAGCTTCAGATAGTCCACATTGCTTTCATTGATATTGTTATATGCAACGAAGTTCTGTAGTTGCGGAATATATGGCTCAAGATACTGAGACATAGCTCCGCCGATAATAATATCACAATCCATTGACATGCGTATGTTATTAACCGCCACTGAAAGATGCTTTAGAAAATCATTTAATAAATGTTTATAACGCTCATCTCCAGATGCAACCCCATTGAAGAATTCGTCTACAGTTATACCCAAATCATCACTAATTCTTTTAGAGGAACAATATGCCTCAAGGCATCCCTGCTTTCCGCACTTACAACGCAAACCATCCGGCACAATACATATGTGGCCAAACTCCGCACTGCGATGATTGTCCCCCGAATAGGGCACACCATTTACAAATAATGCCCCACCCACTCCATTTTCAAGCGAAATATAAGCCATATTGCCATGCTTTGGCCGTGCACACCACTCAGCAAACCCTGCGCTTGTAGCATCATTTTCAACATAAACTTTGTATGGTATGTTCCTTGTAAGCATTTTTAAGCTTTTACTTTTCAAATCTAGAGTAGGTGCCATAACTATTTCTTGCTTAATTATATCAATTATGGCGGGAATAGCTATTCCTACCCCTAATAATTTCTTTCTATCGAGCTTAAATTCATCGAGGAACGCCTCTAGGTTATCCGCAATAAACAGCCCTAGGTCTTCAATCTCGCCCAACACAAATTTTGCAGTCTTCTTATAGGCTATTTCCTGGAGCTTCAAATCAGCAGCTATAAAGCTCAGACTGCTTTCATTTAATGAAATACCAACAGAGAAACGAATGCTTTGGTTAATAATAATACCTTTTGCTCTTCTACCACCAGTTGATGGTACTACCCCTGAATAGCAAATCAGCCCTGCTTCTAGTAACTCTGCAAGATTCTGATGTACTGTCGGCAAGCTAAGAGATAAGTCGTTAGCTATCGCTTGCTTGGTTTTGGGACAATCTGAGTCATATATATATTTAAAAATACTATTCCTTGTCTGTCTTCTTCTCTCAGTAGCTGTATCGGTTAAATTTAACATATTACCTCACACTTTTGTAAAAGTTGTTTTCTAATGTTTTGAATTTATTTTAACATTATTGCCGAGAAAGTCAATAATTAATATGTTAATGCATAAATTTTAGTTAGATATATTATAATTTTAAACCAATTTTTACATAATTAAAAGTTCGCAAAAATGCTTTGAAAGTCTTGCTCTGCATGTAAAAATGGTCAATTTTATATATCGCAAATTATTATTGACAGCCATCACTAAACGTTATATCATAAATTTATAGACTTTTATAAACATATTTTATAAATGTATTTTACGGAAATAATTAATTATTTCACAAGCATTTTGCAATATTTTTGCATTAAAATGAAGGAGGTCTTGTATGCAATATCTTTTGGGAATTGACGTAGGTACTTCAGGTACAAAAACAGTGCTGTTTGACACAACTGGGAAGGCAATTGCTAGCAACACTGTTGAATATCCTCTTCACCAGCCACAGAATGGATGGGCTGAGCAGGATCCACAAGATTGGTGGAACGCTGTTAAGCAGACAACAAAAACTGTTATTGATAAAAGCGGTATCTCTGCTGCTGACATCAAGGGTATAGGAATATCCGGCCAAATGCATGGTTTAGTGCTTTTGGACAAGGACGGAAACGTACTTAGAAACAGTATTATCTGGTGTGATGGAAGAACAATAAACGAATGCAAGGAAATTACTGATACCATAGGTAAGGACCGCTTGATAGAAATTACAGCTAATCCTGCATTGCCAGGTTTTACAGCCGGTAAAATCCTTTGGGTACGTAAGCACGAACCTGAAATATGGGCTAAGGCAGCTCATATTCTTTTGCCAAAAGACTATATTCGCTACATGTTGACCGGAGAGTTTGCTACCGAAGTTTCAGATGCTTCAGGAATGAATCTTCTCGATATTAAAAAGCGTGATTGGTCAGATGAAATTCTTGAAAAGTTAAACCTTGATAAAGCATTATTTGCAAAAATGTATGAAAGCTGTGAAGTTACCGGAAAGGTTCATTCACAAGCAGCTGCTCAGACAGGTCTTGCAGAAGGTACTGTAGTTGTAGGCGGAGCTGGTGACAACGCCGCTGCAGCAGTTGGTACTGGTGTTGTTGAACAGGGCAAGGCATTTACTACAATCGGAACGTCGGGCGTTGTATTTGCTCATTCAGAGACTGCAGAAATCGACCCACAAGGAAGGGTTCACACCTTCTGTGCAGCAGTTCCAGGTGCATATACTGTTATGAGCTGTACACTTGCTGCTGGTCTATCCCTCAAATGGTTCAGAGATACTCTCTGCAATCAGGAAATTGAAACAGCTAAGCTTATGGGTGTTGATCCATATTACCTGATGGATAAGCAAGCTGAAAGGGTTCCTATTGGTTCAAACAGACTTATATTCTTGCCTTACCTCATGGGTGAGCGCAGTCCTATACTAGATTCCAACAGCAGAGGTGCCTTCATCGGCCTATCAGCAATACATACTAAGGCAGATATGCTAAGAGCAGTACTTGAGGGTGTAATGTATTCACAAAGACACTGCCTCGATGTATTACGTGAAATGAATGCTGTACCTGATACAATGCTAGCCTGCGGTGGTGGCGGTACTAGCCCAATCTGGCGTCAGATAATGGCTGATGTTTACGACTGTCCGGTTGCAACCGTTGCAAACAAGGAAGGCCCTGCTTTAGGTGTTGCTATACTTGCAGGAGTTGGCGCTGGCATATACGAAAGTGTTGCTGATGCTTGCAAAAAGGTTATTAAATATAATGAGGCTCAACAGCCAAAAGCCGAAAATGTTAAGGCTTATGCTCCATATTACAAGATTTACTGCGATCTATACCCAGGCATAAAGAATAGCTTCGCAGAACTCGCAGAACTCAATTAATTATATAAGAGAGGGTTTATATTATTGATAGATATTTGTATGTAATATATACCCTCTCAATATCAAAAAAGTGTCTGTCTGCATGCTATTTTACAAGGAGAATCAGCTATGAAAATATACAGTGTATATGATAATGAATTTAATGAATACGGCAAGATCCTAACAGGCTATGATGTACAGTCAATTACCAACACTCTCAAAGAAAAAACTCCACTTCCTGACGGAGTTGAATATATTGCCTCTGAGACAGAGTTGGAAAAGCTTCCAATCGCTGTGCAGATAAGCAATAACGCATTTGGTGGAATGCCCGTTCAGCTTGGTTGGTGCAATGGCCACAACACAAAGCTCAACTGTGTAGAATATCACAGAGATTCCGAAGTTGTTGTTGGAGCTGAGGACTTCATACTTTTGCTTGCAAAGCAGAGTGAGATTGAAAACGGAATGCTGGATACCAGCAAGGTCAAGGCTTTCTCCTGTCCAAAGGATACCATGGTTGAGGTTTATGCCACTTCTTTACACTATGCTCCATGCAGTGCAAAGAAGAGCAACGGTTTCAAGGTAATGATTGCTCTTCCTAAGGGTACAAACGTTGGAATGCCGGAAATATCCATTCTTAACAACGAGGACAAAACGCTATGGGCTACTAATAAATGGCTACTGGCGCACAAAGATACTTCTGAAGCTTCCCAGGGAGCATATGTAGGTCTTATAGGCGAAAACATTGATATTGCAGCATTAATTTAGCTAATTGCTAATGCTGACAATATAACTAATTAAGGTGATTTACCTGTACAGATATATTATCAATTTTTCTCTAGAGTCATACTTTATACTGCATTAAATATATTTAATTTAAATATAAAAATTTTATTTAACCACTAAGGAGGATTCTCTCATGAACAATATTCCACAAATCAAGCTTGGAATAATCGTAGTATCAAGAAGCTGCTTTCCTGTAGCTTTATCTGAAAGACGTCGCAGTGCACTTGTTAAGGCTTTTGACGGAGACCTTTACGAATGTCCAATAGCTGTTGAAACTGAGGTTGATGCAAAGAACGCTATTGAAGATGTAAAGAAAAACGACGTAGACGCATTAGTTGTATTCTTGGGCAACTTTGGTCCTGAAACACCTGAAACAATGCTAGCAGATTGGTTTGACGGTCCTGTAATGTATGTAGCAGCAGCTGAAGGCGATGGCGATTTGTACGATGGCAGAGGAGATGCATACTGTGGTATGCTCAACTGCAGCTACAACTTAAATCTACGTGGTGCTAAGGCATATATCCCTGAATATCCTATCGGAACAGCTGAAGAACTTTCTGAGAAGATTAAGGAATTCGTTCCTATAGCTACTGCAATTGCTGGTCTCAAGAACCTCAAAATTATCACATTTGGCCCACGTCCAAATGACTTCCTAGCTTGTAATGCTCCTATAAAAGCTCTCTATGACCTTGGTGTAGCAGTAGAAGAGAACAGTGAACTTGATCTTCTTGTTGCATACAACAAGCATAAGGACGATGCACGTATCCCTGCATTAGTTGAAGAAATGGCAAAAGAACTAGGTCCAAACAACAAGTACTCTGGTATTCTACCTCGTCTTGCACAGTATGAACTTACTCTTGCTGACTGGATGGAAGAACACAAGGGTACACGTAAGTACGTTGCATTTGCAAACAAGTGCTGGCCTGCATTCCAAACTGAGTTTGGTTTTGTTCCATGCTATGTAAACAGCCGCTTTACAGCAAAGGGCGTGCCAATATCATGTGAAGTAGATATCTACGGAGCACTCAGTGAATATATCGGTATATGCGTATCAGGCAAGGAAGTTACATTGCTCGATATCAACAATACTGTTCCATCATCCATATACAACAAGGCTATAAAGAATCAGTACAGCTATGAGCTCCCAGAAACTTTCATGGCTTTCCACTGCGGAAATACTGCATGCAGCCTGCTAAAGAATCCTCATATGGGATACCAGCTCATCATGAAGCGTGACTTAGAGCCTGAGCTTGCTGAACCAGATATCACAAGAGGTACACTTGAAGGTGACATAATGGCAGGAGATATTACCTTCTTCCGTTTACAGAGCAGTGCTGACACATCCTTAAAGGCATACATAGCTCACGGTGAGGTTCTAGACGTTCCTTCCGAAAGCTTCGGATCAATTGGTGTATTTGCCATTCCTGAGATGAACCGTTTCTACAGACACGTTCTCATCGAAAAGAATTATCCTCACCATGGTGCCGTTGCATTTGGACACTACGGAAAGGCAATTTACGAGGTATTTAAGTATATTGGAATTGCAGATATCTCCTACAATCAGCCAAAGAGCTTACCATATCCAAAGGAAAACCCTTTTGCATAACATAAATCTCTAACGTCAAGTGTGCTACGACGGCTATAAATGCACATATCAAAAAGGAAGTATCGCAAAACTGCTAAAAAGGAGTTTTCGATACTCCTTTTTTATTCTCCGATGCTTATTGTTGGTAAATTGTTGATTACTCTGTAATTATTTTATTATTTTGTGGAAATTGAACACACTTTATTATAAAGAGTTAGGGTAGTTCAATCAAACAAGGATTCAAATAAAGGGGGCTGCTACACAGTGTATAATATTATTCATTGTGCAACAGGCCCTTTTGATATGCCTTGGGTGCAATTTTCAAGCAAACGTTAAAATAAAGTTTACAAACTCATCATATTAGAAATGATATAATTAACAATATGGAGGCGTTTAGATTATGAATTGGTTAAGAAAAATAATGTATGGCAGATATGGTGTGGATCAGCTTACCATGGGATTAATGGTCCTATCACTTGTTCTGTCATTTTTACTCCCTCTTTTTAGACTATTCTGGATTAACTTTATATTATATATCCCCATGGTGCTAGCACTGATGAGAGTTTTTTCAAAGAACTACGCAAAAAGAAGGCAGGAAAACGAAAAATTCCTGAAGCTATGGAACCCTATAGCCAATTGGTTTAAGGTGAAGTTTAGTATGCTCAAGCAATCAAAGACCCATAAGTTCTTTAAATGCCCAAGCTGCAACACTACAGTACGTGTACCCAAGGGAAAGGGCAAAATAAGCATTACCTGTCCTAAGTGCCATGTAGCATTCATAAAAAGGTCATAGAAATAGATTATTACCACTTATGAAGTTGCTCCTCTTGGACGCTATCCTTTAGATAGACAAAATTAAAATCTCTCAAAATACCCAAATCCACAATGTAGTACTCTAGGGCTGTTATCCAACAGCTCTTTTTGTACTGCACATGAATCAATCATACTTTCACCTTTAATTTGGAATAAATAATTATATAAGGTTAATGTGTAACTCACATAGGCAATATAAGTATTTCATAATTTGATTTTATTATAACAGTAATTATAATTAGTATATAGAATTAAACGGTGCGACATTAGTACAAATTATTAGGAGAAACTAAAATGAACACAATCGCAAAACTTATACCCGGTATTGTAGTTACCATTCTGCTAGCAATGGTAGCAACTTTTATAAGCGGGTTTGTCCCCTATCATCTGATAAGTGGAAGCGTATTTGCATTATTAATAGGTATGCTACTAAATCCTATCGTATCTAAGTACTCGTTGGTTACAAAAGGAATAGGCTTTACCTCAAAACAGATTCTCAGACTGGCAATTATATTGATGGGTTTGACATTGAGCTTTACACAGGTATTACTTGTAGGCAGATATTCATTAATTGTAATGGTGTTCACGTTATTTGTTGCCTTTGGTGGCGGATATTTGTTTGGAAGACTGTTCAAGCTGGATTGGAGGTTGTCCAGCCTAATCTCAGCAGGAACAGGCATATGCGGAGGCTCCGCCATTGCTGCTCTTGCTCCAACCATTGATGCAGAGGATAAGGATATCGCATATGCAATTTCTGCTACATTTTTATTTGATATCTTAATGGTAATACTTTTTCCTCTAGCAGGCAGATATTTGGGTATGAGTGATATAGGGTTTGGATTGTGGGCAGGAACTGCCATCAATGATACTTCCTCTGTTGTTGCTGCTGGATATGCCTTCTCAGATGCAGCCGGTTCTTTTTCTGTAATAGTTAAACTTACAAGGACACTTTCCATAATCCCTGTAGTATTAATATTCTCCATGATTAATGCAAGAATAAAGGAAAAATCAGCTTATGTGCAGAGTACAGTAACAAGAAATAAAGTCAGTATTAAAAGTATATTCCCTTATTTCATATTGTTGTTTCTTTTAATGGTTGCCATAAAGAGTATTGGAGTTTTACCTGTTGTTGTTAGTGACGGTGCTGCTACACTAAGTAAGTTTCTCATGGTGATGGCACTCGGAGCAATCGGACTTAAGACGAACTTCAAGCAGGTAGCTAAGGCCGGCTTTAAGCCAATGCTACATGGTTTCATAATTTCTTCACTTGTTGTGGTAGTTGCGTTTCTGGTGCAGCTCATGCTTGGCCAACTGTAGTAAACTGAAGCATAAGCAATAAAGTTTAGGGGAAGACAAATTGAGAACACTCCTGAAGTATAGACCCAACTAATATAAAAGCCCTGTAATCTATAAATACATATAGATAAAGGGCTTTTATCGTGTATCTGTGTTTATAATTGACTTAATCCTCTTCCCTGTACTTTGCCATAAGAGATTTAAATAGCTCAGCACTGGTAGGAGGTGTGTAGGTAATTGTATTTGCACCTGCTTCGATTGTTTGCATTATACTCTCTTCCGTTGGTCCTCCAGTAGCAATGATGGGGACGTCAGGGAACTTGTCTCTAATTCTCCTTACAACGTCAGCTGTCTTTGATGCGCAGGATACATTAAGGATAGATGCCCCAGCGCTAATTCTTGCAGCAATATCTGTATCTTGCTTTGCAACAGTAACTATAACTGGTATGTCCAAGGTGTCTCTTAGTTTTGAGATAATTTCATTCTTTGTTGGCGCATTTACCACTACCCCAAGCGCACCTTGGTGTTCAGCATGCATTCCAAGATTGATAACTCTCTTGCCGGTAGTTGTCCCTCCACCAATTCCGCATAACACAGGTATATCAGATACTGAAATTATAGCGTGTGTTATCACTGGCTGGGGTGTAAAAGGGTATACTGCCATTACCGCATTGGCATTACAATTCTTGATAATAGCAACGTCTGTAGAAAATAACAGTGATTTTATAGTCTTTCCGAATATTTTCATTCCACTAGCTGTATTAATGATTTCGGGAACTCTGACCATATGCTTGCGAAGATTTCCTTGAATTTCTGGAACATACATAAAATTACCCCCTTCACATTCATAATATGCACTGTTTAACATATTTAATATAGTAGGCACTGGGCTTTAATAAATTTGCTGTGCTATGATTTTATCATAAATTTAAGCTGTGGTAAAACTAAAATGCGAAGTCCAGGGATATATTTCCTGAACATAATATGGCTAGTAGGTATAGTTAACAAGTCAAACACCTCATCAACCCAGGGCTCATACAGGCAAATGCTAGACTTTGGGCTGGACTAAGATCTTTGTGTTAGCCTCCTTGACATTTTCAGCAAATTTACACCTATACTGTAAAAAATTATATATTAAAAATAACCAAAATTTTCGACATTTTTTTCAAATAAACTATTGAAATTGTTTAAATGATAAACTATAATTTAAACTGCATCACGGAAACGATTCCAGTAACGTTACCGGAACGTTTTAACAATTTAACATATGGGAGGAAAGACTCGAAATGATGAAAAAGCTTTTAGCAATGGTTATGGCAGCATCAATGATGTTTTCACTAGCTGCTTGTGGTAATGATACCACTTCTGATTCAACAGGAGCTAATGGAAACACCAAAGGGGAAATCTACTACCTCAACTTCAAGCCAGAAATAGCTGAAGTGTATGAGGAAATTGCAAAAGTGTATGAGCAAGAAACAGGTGTTAAGTTAAAGGTTGTAACTGCTGCATCAGGAACTTATGAGCAGACACTCAAAGCTGAAATGGAAAGATCAGATGCTCCAACTCTCTTCCAGATAAATGGTCCTAAGGGATATGCTAACTGGCAAGATTACTGCAAAGATTTAAAGGATACTGAGCTTTATAAGCATTTAACAGACAAATCACTTGCAGTTGAAGTTAATGGCGGTGTTTATGGAATTCCTTACGTTGTAGAAGGTTATGGAATAATCTACAATAACGCAATTATGCAAAAGTATTTTGCTCTTCCGAACAAGGCAACTGATATAAAGAGCGTTGAAGAAATCAACTCTTTTGATAAGCTTAAGGCCGTTGTAGAAGATATGACAAAGAACAAGGAAGCTCTCGGCATCAAGGGTGTATTCGCTAGTACTTCACTCAAGCCAGGAGAAGACTGGAGATGGCATACTCACCTTGCAAATATACCATTATACAATGAATTCTCAAAGAACAATGTTGATTTAGCAAGTGATGCAACAAAGGAAATCAGCTTCCAGTTCTCAGACAACTTCAAGAACATTTATGATCTATACATCAACAACTCAACAGTTAGCTCAAAGCTTCTCGGAACTAAGCAGGTAGCTGACTCCATGGCTGAATTTGCACTTGGCCAGGCAGCTATGGTTCAAAATGGTAACTGGGCATGGGGACAGATTAAAGACGTTGATGGAAACACAGTAAAAGAAGAAGATGTTAAGTTTATGCCAATATACACTGGTATTGAAGGTGAAGATAAGCTCAGTATTTCAACTGGTACAGAGAACTTCTTTGCAATCAATGCAAAGGCTTCACCTGAAAAGCAAAAGCTTGCTGAAGACTTTATGTACTGGTTGTTCTCAAGTGAAAAGGGTAAGTCATTTGTTACTAACGACTTAGGCTTCATAGCTCCTTTTGATACTTTTGCAGAAACTGAAGTACCAAATGACCCACTCGCTAAGGAAGTTGTTAGATGGATGAACAATGAAAGCACATCAATTATACCTTGGAACTTTACTATTTTCCCAAATCAGACCTTCAAGGATAACTTTGGTGCAGCTCTTCTTAAGTATTCACAGGGTAATATGGAATGGAACGCTGTTAAGACTCAGGTTGTAAACGATTGGAAGGCAGAAAGCGCTAAGTAATTAATGTTAATTAGGTGCTAGTATCAATCAAAATTTATTTTATATGCAAGTACGACTCTGGCCTATAAAGGCATAAAGTACTTCATGTTTATTATCGAGCTGCCCCGCCAAATACGGGCGGGACAGCTTATTTTTATCAAAAAAAACACAAGGTGGTTAAGCCTAAGAGAGGATATTATGGAGAAAAATATAAAGAAATATTTTGGCATATTTGTATTACCCACACTAATCGCCTTTATTATTGCATTTATAGTGCCTTTTTTTATGGGTCTATACCTTTCTTTTACAAAATTTACTACTATATCAAATAGCGAGTGGGTTGGATTTGATAACTATATAAAAGCTTTTGAGGAAGGTTCAAACTTCTTGGGAGCTCTGCTATTTACATCCAAATTCACTGTAGTAGCAGTAATCTCAGTTAACCTTATAGCTTTTACAATTGCAATGCTTCTTACAAAAGGTATTAAGGGAACAAATTTATTCAGAACTGTATTTTTCATGCCAAACCTTATTGGTGGTATCGTATTGGGTTATATCTGGCAATTGATTATCAATGGTGTTCTTATTAATACACTTGGTGTTGATATCACCTTTGATGCAAAATACGGCTTCTGGGGTTTAGTAGTATTGATGAACTGGCAGATGATTGGTTATATGATGATAATCTACATTGCTGGTATTCAAAACATACCTGAGGAATTGATGGAAGCAGCAAAAATTGATGGTGCAACAAAGCCGCAGATACTTCGTCATGTAACACTCCCAATGGTTATGCCATCAATCACAATTTGTACCTTTTTAACG
This sequence comes from Bacillota bacterium, assembly GCA_023439045.1. Lineage (GTDB taxonomy): Bacteria > Bacillota > Clostridia > Acetivibrionales > DSM-1351 > Ruminiclostridium. The sequence continues at coordinate 95,862 of JAEXOY010000045.1, forward strand.
CTGACAAACTCATTTAAGCTATTTGACCAAAACTTTGCACTAACTGCAGGTGCACCAGGCGACGCCTCATCAATGCTTGCACTCGACATATACAAGACCTTCTATGGTCGTGTTGGTTATGAGGGCGTAGGTCAAGCTAAGGCAGTAATGTTCTTCCTTATGATAGCAGTTATTGCATTTATTCAGCTATATTTTACTCGTAACAAGGAGGTAGAGCAATAATGACAAAACCTAAATTATTTAATAAAGTTGTAGTAGCTATAATGATAGTTCTTGCATTCGTATTTTTAGCTCCGATATGTATTGTTCTATTGAACTCCTTTAAAGGTCAGTTCTATATATCGGACCAACCGTTTCAGCTGCCTACAGCCGAGACCTTTGTTGGCCTTAAGAACTACATTACAGGAATAGATAAGACATCCTTTATAAGTGCTTTTGGATACTCTTTGGGTATTACTGTTCCTTCTGTAGCGGCAATAGTTTTATTCACATCTATGACAGCTTGGTATATTGTACGTGTAAAAAGTTCATTTACTAAACTTCTTTATTACACAATAATAGCAAGCATGATTGTACCATTTCAGATGGTAATGTTTACAATGTCAAAGGTTGCAAACGTATTGAGTCTTGATAATCCAGTTGGAATAATAGTGTTATACCTTGGTTTCGGTGCAGGTTTATCAGTATTCATGTTTTCAGGCTTTGTAAAGAGTGTCCCTCTTGAAATTGAAGAAGCAGCTACAATAGACGGCTGCAACCCTCTCCAACTATACTTTGGAGTTGTCTTCCCGGTATTGAAGCCTATATCAATAACAGTTTCAATACTAAATGCAATGTGGATATGGAATGACTACCTCTTGCCAGCATTGGTAATAGGAACAAACTATAAAACAATCCCTGTAGCAGTGCAGTATCTTCAGGGTGGTTATGGTTCAAGGGATATGGGTGCCCTAATGGCAATGCTTATTCTTGCTATTATTCCTATAGTAGTATTTTACTTGTTTGCTCAGAAACACATCATAAAAGGTGTTGTCGCAGGAGCAGTTAAAGGGTAAAATATACTCATGTAAAAAGGGGGAAATCAGGCATGAGTAATGTTACAATTAAAGATATTGCAAGAGAGGCAGGATTCGCCATAAGTACGGTATCTAGAGCTCTCAATAATCATCCTGATGTCAGCGAAGAGACCAAAAAAAGAGTACAGGAAGTCGTTGACGCCTACAACTTTGTACCAAACAACAATGCAAAAAAGCTTAAACAGCAAACTACTACTGTAATTGCAATTATTATAAAAGGAACATTTAATACAATGTTTGCATCAATTGTTGAGCAAATGCAGCACAGAATTACTCATTACGGCTTCCACTCGGAGTCTTATTACTTGGAGGAATGGGAAGACGAAGTTAGATTTGCCATTCAAATCTCTACCGAGAGGAAACCAGTTGCAATTGTATTTTTGGGTGGTAATATTGAAAGCTTTAAGGCAAGCTTTAATAGTATTACCATACCATCTGTGCTTGTCACAACACCTGCTTCAGAGCTAGACTTTACTAACCTTTCAAGCGTTTGTACCGATGATGTTCTAGGCGCTTATCGTGCTGTTGAGTACTTGGTCCAAAATGGTCATAGGAAAATCGGAGTAATTGGAGGCAGCTTGGAAAGTTCATTTACTAGCAGACAGAGATATACGGGCTGTGCTAACTATTTTAGAGAAAACGGTATTGTGTTTGATACAAGTAAACAATACCGCCCTGCAAGATTCTCTTTTTCAGATGCATATGATGCTATGAAATCATTAATAGATAGCTGCCCCGATATCACTGCTGTATTTGCTATGAGTGATGTTATGGCCATGGGTGCAATTAGAGCACTCAATGATTTAGGTAAAAAAGTTCCTGAAGATATTTCTCTTATAGGCTATGATGGCATCGAACCCTCACAGTACTATACCCCTAGACTTGCTTCTATCAAACAGGAGCAGGATCAGATTGCAAAGAGCAGTGTAGATATTCTTATATCCTGCATTAGAAAAAAATCTGATGCAGTTCACCAAATTATTCCCTTTCAACTTATTGAAGGGGAAAGCGTCAAGAAAATATAATTTAGGATTAATAATATGATAACTAACAAACAATCCCCTATGGAAAGAGGGGCTGGTATACTGCTGCCTATTAGCAGTCTGCCATCCCCCTATGGTATAGGCTCTTTTGGCGACCATGCATATGAATTTGTAGATTTTCTTAAAAGGTCAGGACAGAAATACTGGCAGGTTCTTCCCCTAGGACCAACCAGCTATGGTGATAGTCCCTACCAAAGCTTTTCTGCCTTTGCAGGAAACCCTTACTTTATAGATTTAGATATTTTAATTAGTGAAGGACTGCTTACACAATCAGAAGTTAGCTCTGTAAATTGGGTTACTGGTAGTCAGATAGATTATGCGCAGCTTTTTGATGAACGTTTAAAGCTGCTAAGAGTGGCATTTAAGAGAAGCAAACATGAAGCTCATGCTTCATACCGTACTTTTTGTGATAATAATTCTTTCTGGCTACAGCATTACAGTAGCTATATGGCTATTAAAACTCATTTTGGACATAAATCATGGCAATGCTGGCCCGAAGATATAAGATTCAGGCAGATAGACGCTGTAGAAAAATACAACGCACTACTCTCTAACGATATTAATTTCTGGAGTTTCTGTCAGTATAAATTCTTTGAGCAGTGGTTGAAGCTTAAGGCCTATGCCAATGAAAACGGTATTGAAATAATTGGAGATATACCAATTTATGTTGCCATGGATAGCTCTGATGTTTGGGTAAACTATGAATTATTTGACCTAGATAATGAAAGGCGACCAAGGCACGTTGCAGGAGTTCCTCCTGATATGTTCTCCGCTACTGGTCAGCTATGGGGTAACCCCATCTATGATTGGGATCGTATGGAGCAAGACGGATTTTCCTGGTGGAAGGAGAGAATGAAGCTGTGTGCACAGCTTTATGACGTAATCAGAATTGACCACTTTATTGGTATAGTAAACTTCTACAGGATTTCCTCAAAGGATAATACCGCTATGAATGGCTGCTGGATACAGGGTCCTGGAGAAAAGCTATTGGCTGCCATTAACAGTGCTATAGGAAACAAAAAGATTATAGCAGAGGACCTTGGAGTTGTGACTCCTGAAGTTATTGCTTTGCTTGAGAAATCCGGCTATCCAGGTATGAAGCTTATGGAGCTAGGGTTTGAGGGTGATGCAAGCGATGAGAGTCTTCCCTGTCACTTCCATAAAAACTGTGTTGTATATGGCGGGACACATGATAATGAAACTCTAGTAGGGTATTTTTCTCAACAAGACGAGAAGGTATTGGAGTTTGCACGCAATTATCTAGATGTAGCATGTAACAGTGCTATACCATGGGCGATAATTAAGGCTGGATATCAAAGTGCAGCTAACACTGTGATTTTTCAGCTGCAGGATTTACTTGGACTGGATAATTCAGCTCGTATTAATACACCATCAACATTAGGTGGTAACTGGCTCTGGAGGCTGATACCTGGTCAGATAACGGCTAGCTTAGAGCACAGTCTTAAAAGATTAACCGAGCTTTATTGCAGATAAATTGTGATTATGAATGATTGAAATTCCCAAGGCAGCTGGAGTAATTCCTGCTGCCTATTCTTTAATCCCACTAATGCAGGGTCCTCTTTGACTTGAAAACCATTACAAAGGTTAGTATTCCCGCAATTGCGCACATGAATATATATGACTGTATCATGGGCACGAAATCATATGCCTTTCCAATCCAAACCCCATAAAAATCTCTACTAAAATATGTTGTTGGTAATAAATTTGATATAACCTGCATACTTCTTGGTAATTTATCTGTTGAGATGCCCATCATACCACTAAATATCATCATTCCAAAGTAAATCAACATAGAGATCATATAAGTAAGGCCAAACTTTTTTACAAGATTTGCTATAGCATGAGCAAGAATGAACAAAATAGCTGCAAAAATACACAAACATATAAAATAGGTAATTGCCCCTGATATAACGAACTCCTTAATGCCAAGTAAAATATAACCTACTACAAAAAAAATTACAAAGGCAATCGTCATATAAATAAATTCTGCAATTAGCCGATTGATAATAGTAAACTTTTCACTAAATCCAAAAAGCTTCATTCTAAGAGGAATATCCTTTTCTATATCCTGGGATAAGGTGGATGAGTAACCCATGAGAATAGTAGCCATTGGTATAATAGTTCCAAACCCAAGAAAAATTGATGTGGAAAGCTCACCTAAGTAGGTAGTGCTAGAAATGTCACTTGCCATTGCCTTAATAATGATAATGCTCATTAGTATAGGGAAGGCTATGCCAAAAATATGGACAAATGGGTTTCCTGCAACATTTCTCAACTCATACTGTACCATTTTTAAAGAAACTTTATTTTTATCCATTTTCAGTTCCCCCTACCCTTATGTTGTGCTTCTTTGAATTGATAAAAACCATTTCTATGTCGTTATTACTTCGTTTGTAATTGATATTATTAACAACTAGTACATTCGTGATTTTTGACTCAGTTTCTTGGGTATCACAAGCCAGTGCAATTATGTGTTTTGGTGCTATTAGTCTTTTAAACTCCTTAGTTAATTGCTCATTTGTTTCATTATTTTCAATTAGGATAATGGCTCTCCCGAAATATTTTTTGAATAGCTCTTCCTTACTCCCAAAGTCGAGAACCTGTCCTTGCTCAATAATTAATAGTTTATTTGTTAATTTCTCCAGTTCCTCATAGTAATGCGATACAACACACAGACTTGCCTCTTTGTCTTTATACCAGTCAACTAGCTTTTCAACAAGCTTTTGGCGTGTCTCAAAGTCCAACCCAGACGTTACTTCATCATAAAAAGTAAGTGGTGCCTCCTGCATCATAACGAGGATTATAGTGAAGCGTTGCTTTTGTCCCCCCGAAAGCACCTTAAATTTCTTGTTAAGGCACTGCTCAAATTCAAAATAAGCAATAAGCTTCTGCAACTTTTCATTATTCTTTATCCTTGTCTGTAGAATAGCCTCCATAATGTGCTTAACAGCCATGCTACTGGTATACTCATTAAATTGCATATGTACTGCCATATCGTCTGGAGTAATCTCACTATCAATGGAACCCGTATAGTTTACAATCCCCAAAATGCTTTTTATCAAAGTGGTTTTGCCCGCTCCATTAGAACCGATAATGCCTATGCGGTCTCCTTTTTCAATTGTAATAGGTGTTGTGATATCAAGGGCTTTCTTATTACCATACTGGACAGCTAATTTATTTATCTTTAACAACATAGTTTTACCTCCTTTAAGCAGATAATATCAAAGCTGTATGAATGCTGAATGAAGATTTTGTGTAGATATTAACTTTCTTTAGCCTGCTCAAAAATTATTCTACTGAGCACCCCATCCTCTGCGTTACAAATCTCTACCCTTGCCCCTAAGATGTTTGCATAATATGCGACTATATATAATCCTAGTCCGTGCCCCTTTTTGCTTCCACTAACAAATGGTTCAAAAATGTTAGGCATTAAGTCCTCTTCAATATGAGCACCTGTATTATGAATTTCTATTTGGTTTGGTTTTGTAGTAATAGTAATAGTTGACCCGTTTTTGCTATGCATAATGGCATTGGTAATAATATTATCAAGAACCTTCATAGCAATGCCTTCATCAGTAACTGCAAAGCTATTGTCCATAAGGTTTTTCACCAATTCGTGATTTCCTTCATCTATTGAGATTTGATAATGAGATAATTGTTTTTCTACAAGCTTATTTAAATCAACTTGCTCAAGAAAAATGTTCTCCCCTCTGTTGCTTAGTTGCAATACATCCTCAATGATTTTTCTCATTGTTAATAGCTGCTTTTTAATCTCAGGCAAATATTCTTCGGTATTTTGGTACTTCCCAACCTTGTTTATCATACTCTCAATTAACAAGAGTGCTGCAGAGATAGGTGTTTTAAGCTGATGCGAGGATGCTCGTAAAAAGAACTCCTGTCGTTTGTTCTGCTCTTCTAACTCCAAGTTTTTATTTTCTAGCGCCTTATAATTGTCTTCAATCTCTTCATATAGTCCATTTAACGTTTTTACCAGAGCTGCAATTTCATCATTTCCTTTTGGCTTAAGCGCTTTATTGGTAAATTTCCCACTCTGCTTTATGGCTTCTGTGTGTCTTACCAAATTAATAATAGGCTCTACCATGCCTTTAGAATATAGATAAGAAACCACCAAGGCAAACAGTATAATAACAGTTACAAACATTGGTAATGATCCCATTACAATCGGTATGATTTCATTCATCTGTGGAGTCATTGCAGGTAAATATGATACCACCACACGATCATTGTTAAAAGTGAAGCCTATATAATTTACATATTGATTTTCACCATCCTTTGTGCTTACCTCGATGATATATGTATCACTGGATAAATACTTTACTTTTGTTTCTCCCTCTCTAAATTGCTCAAAATAATCTGTGTTGGTATTTGTCGTTAGTGTTAACGGTATATTTGTTAAATTAGCTTCTTTCAAAAAGTCTTCCTTCCATTGCAACGCCTTTTGTTTAAACTCCTCTTCTAATACTGCCTGATTTAATTGTTTATTACTTTCCTTCAATAAGTCTACTTTCAACTTAGTAAATGACTTAATATCACGTATAAGGCTTCGCATGCCATCAGTTGTAGGTAATACTTCTGTCTGGAAGGTGGTTCCGGTTACAGTAAAGGCTTCGTCAGAAAAAGGAATATCAATTGTCATACAGCTAAGGTTTTTAACAGAAACATTTTTATATGAGCCATCCTTTAGGTATCCCCTATGCTGAGCTACTATAGCGTTATAATTTTCACTGGACATGAAAGAAACATAAAGAGATGGGAGCATAAATACAAAGTATCCGATAACTAATACCGTAAGAGTAATTGCAACAATACCCGTATAGAGGAAATTTTTATGAGCAAGTTTCATTAATACCCCTCCTTGTCAAACTGATATCCGACACCTATTACAGTCTTAACACAGGATACAGGTAGCTTCTTTCTAAGATTCTTGATATGTGCGTCAATAATACGATCATTTCCAATATAATCTTCATTGTAAATACGGAGTATTAGCTGTTCTCTTGTAAAGACACGCTTTGGCTCTTTATGCAATGTCTGCAGTAGTAGGTATTCGCTTAAAGTTAGTGGTAATGCCACCCCATTGTAATATGCACAGTAGGATTCCTCCTCAAAAACAAGTCCTTGAGCTATATGTAAGACACTACTATTCTGTTTTGTACGCCGCAGAACAGTCTCCATTCTTTTTAATAGTATAATGGGTGACACTGGTTTTATTACATAATCATCCGCATAGCGATTAAAAGCATTTACCTGAGTTATCTCATCCGATAACGCTGTAAGCATTATTGTAGCCATATTAGGATAGTTATTCTTTATGTAGCTTAATACCTCAAGTCCACTAGCACCAGGTACCATTATATCCAAAATTGCAATATCAAAGGCCTGCTTACCAAGCAATAGAATAGCATCATCCCCGTTATCTGTTTCAGTTACACAGTAATTGGATACCTCCATATACTCCTTCAAAACCTCTCTGATAGTTGGTTCATCTTCAAGGAACAAGACATTATATTGTTGTTTTTGCACTACCTTAACCCTCTCGCCATTACATTATTTTACATATATTATAGCATTCTCGTTTGAATTTGGTATGAAGATTAATATAGAAAGAGCCACAGATTCACATATATGCCCAAAGCTTCCCTCTTTGGAATTTGGGATAATATAATATGATCTATGGCTCAAGTTTTATTGATTCTGTACACAATTTAAAAATGCTAGAATATTCTCTGTAGGAATATCTTCAGGCATTGAGTGCGTAGGTGCTACAATGTAACCTCCGTTTTTTCCTAATACAGATATAAGTCTTCTTGTCTCAGCTTCTACCTCATGTGGTGTTGCATATGGTAATAGCTGTTGGGTGCTTATTCCGCCATAGAATGTAATGCTTTCCCCATATAAATCTTTCATTTTCTCAACATCATAGATTTCTGGCTGAAAAGTATTATATGCATCTAGACCAAGCTCAATTAAATCGGGAAAAATCTGGCTTATATCCCCGCATGAATGCTGGCAAACATACATCCCGTATTGCTTAACACGGTCATACATTATTTTAAGCCTTGGCTTTAGATATTTACGCCATAATTCCGGACCCATAATAAGTCCCTTTTGTTGTCCCCAATCATCACCGAAGAAAACACAGTCTATATCATATTGTGCTACTATGTCTACTACTGCAAGATTATATTCTACAATACGATCAAGAAGCTCATTGACAAAATCTTCATTTATTTTAAAATCTATTAGTAGCTCTGGCATTGATCTAAGCGTCCAGGCTCTCTCAAATAAAGAAAATCCTATTATATACATTCTGAATTTATCTCTTTTACTTTGAAGTCTTTCGCACTTTTCACGTATTAATTTTTCATCAGGAATAGGGAAAACATAATCCCCAAATTCTGCCTCAGATAGTATATACTGTTGTACAATTCCAAAATCCCCTCGCTGTTCTCTAGACCAAACTACTCCAAACATATCTCTAAACTTAGAATCAGATAGTATAGTAAAACTTTCATTTCTCTCTTGTGCAAGGTGAGAGCCTGTTTTATCATAGAAATTTTCATCCATAAAATAGTCTTTTAATCTTTCGTTCACCTCATCTGTAAGGTCTAAATTATAGGGAATTATATCTGTTTCTTTGTGATTTAACGCCATTATGACTCTCTCTCTCGGTGTCATATGTATCCTCCTTTCTTGGAAACTTATTAATACCCGGCAGCATTATTAATAACTTCACCTAGTAACGCCCTATCACTCCTTACAAAAAGCGGTATTTTATCTATTGGGGTTTCAACCTCCACAGTTTGTCCACCCTTGTGTACATTATTGCTCCATACATTTATCCAGTTAGTGTCCTGAGGCAAGTAAACACTTCTTTTTTTACACTTAGGTGTATAAACAGGTGCCACAAGAATATCTGGGCCAAACATGTATTGATCCTCCCAGCACCAGGCATTTTTATCACTATAATATTGGTAAAATAACGACCTCATAACAGGTGTTCCATATAAATGTGCCTCTCTCATGCATTCCATAATATATGGTCTTAATGCTTCTCGTATTGACATATACATTTTACATATTTTATATGCCTCTTCACCGAATGACCACACCTCATTATCTGCCCCAGAAAGGCAGGTTGCACCTCCAGTAGTGCCTATCTGTTTTTGCTTTGGTTCTCTATCACCATGCAATCTCATTATTGGGCAGAAGGTTCCCCATTCGAACCATCTTATAAGCAGTTCTCTAAAAGCTTCATCTTCTATATTTCCACCTTGAAAACCCCCAATATCGGTAGTCCACCAAGGTATTCCGGCCATACCCATATTAAGTCCTGCAGCCATCTGATTTCTCATGCTAGAGAAACTAGAATGAATATCACCAGACCATACTAGGGAACCATACCTTTGGCTTCCTGCCCAAGCACATCTTATAAGGTTTACTATATTTTTTTGACCCTCATCACTCATGCCATCAAAAAATGCTTTTGCATACATTAAAGGATATATATTGCCTATTTGAACATTTGGTCCAAGATAGTACCTATAATTGTCAAAATCATATATTGCATACTCAGGTTCAGCTTCGTCAAGCCAAAATAACCTTATTCCCTTATCATAGTAATTTTGTTTGCACTTCTTCCATACATATTCCCGAGCATCAGGATTAGTAGCATCAAAATGAATTGTGTTTCCTTGAAAGTCCATTCCAATCCTAAAGCCACGCTCCGTTCTAATGAGGTGTCCCTTTTCAAGCATTTCATTGAAGTTTTCACTCTTGTAGTCTACTGTAGGCCAAATGGATACCATCAGCTCTATTCCCATATCCTTTAGCTCTGATATCATTTTATCTGGATCTGGCCAGTAGGTTGTGTCAAACTTCCAGTCCCCTTGGGTAGGCCAATGAAAATAGTCTATAACTATTACTGATATAGGAACCTTCCTTCTCTTGTATTCTCGTGCAACCCTCAACAGTTCATCCTGTGTTTGGTATCTGAGCTTACACTGCCAGAAGCCCGCTGCATAATTAGGCAGCATAGGAACAGTACCCGTCACAGATGTATATGCTCTCATTATCTCGTCAGGCGTTTCCCCTGCAGTAATCCAGTAGTCTAAACTCTTTGTGGATTCTGCCTGCCATAACATGATATTTTTCCCGAACATAGCTCTGCCAACAGCAGGATTATTCCATAGAAACCCATAACCTAGGCTTGATATATAAAATGGCACACTGGCCTGAGAATTCCTTTGTGCTAGCTCAAGCTCTGTCCCCTTCAGATTCAGATTGGACTGTTGATATTGTCCCATCCCATATATTCGTTCATTTTCATCTAACGACTCAAACCTCATAGTGAGCCGGTAATCTCCACCCATTAAAGGCTTAAATTCTCGAGCATCGATACCTAATGCACTGGCATAATCAGCCTTTACATCACTCCAGTTTCTAACATACTCACTAAGTATCAAGCTTTTTTTGTTAAATATAGAGATTTTGCCATATGGGGTCACATGCGCTGATATTTTGCCGTTTGATATTCTTCCACCTTCATCGTTAATCTCAATAATTACATTTAATTGGTTTGATAAAGGTTCCTCATCAAGTAATGCCCAATTTTCTTTTGGCATAACTGCTATTTTAGTAGCCCTGACCCTTAGACTGTTCTTTCCCCAAGGCTCTATCCATAACTTTTCGCCATCAAAGAAATATTCTAGCCTATTTTTAACGCGTTTAAATCTACCCATATATAAGCCCCTTTAATACCTCATTCTATATTTACAACTATTCCTCTTGATTATATCTGTTATCATAGTGAACTTCTCATACGCTACCCCCGGAGGACAACTATCACTGTTCGCTAGAATATAGTGCTTTTTACCCATTTTATTAATAAGGTTATTTACATATTGCTCAAGCTCCTCACATGAGCTTGATAAAAACACACTAGGTTCAATTCCTCCTATTAGCCCTATTCTTTCTGGTAATTTCTTCTTAGCGTCCCATAATTCAATGTTACCAGTAGGAGGAGGCGATATAGATTCTATCATATCTATATTTGTATCTCCCATATGGTTAATAAGTGCATTAATATGTCCACAAGCATGTTGAATCAAATATTTGTTATTATCATGTATTATTTTTCCCCATTCATTTATTTCAGGGGTAACATACTTCTTATAGTACTCTGGAGATATATTAGTAGTTGAGCTGTCTTCCCAGAAAATAAACCCTTCTGCCGGGGAGTCAACAGATAGCTTAACAGACCGTAGAGAGTTACTTCTCATTGACTCTAAGCACTGCTCCACTATATCAGGATAATCCATAAGAGCGTACACCAATTCTTCTGTCCCAACCCAGTGCTCCACTAATGACTGAAAAGAAGTCTTCATCTCCGTTCCTATGAGAGGTAAATATAAACCTCTTTCTCCAAGCTGATTATAATCTATAACAAATTGATTTACGTCTGATTTAAGTACCATGTTTTCATTTATATATGTCAGTATTTTGAAATCTTCCTCTGTCTTAACTGGATGTTCAGTAAGAAACCATGTATACCCCGCTTTGCTGAAAATATACTTTTCTCTTAATATACCTACTGGAGTCTCATAGGTTAGCACCTTTTCATTTAGACTGATGCTCTCTCTTACCTCACAATTGTTTCTGTTTATGCAAAACAACTGTTGAAAACCTCTTAGCAAAGGGTCTGCTCCCATTTCTTCCAAAAATGCTATTTGTCCCTTATGCTGTATATTTGCTGATAAAGACTCCCAATAATATGCTAAGAATGGAGACCAGGGTAGTTTGTCCACTTCTTCTCCTTTGATTGCTGCTAGCAGTCTCTGTTTTGGCGTCATAATACTACCGCTTCCTTTATTATATAGTTAAAGCTGCTTTGAAATTATTTTGGGCAACCCTTAATATGTCCTTCGCTTCATCTTCAGATTGAGCAACAGTTTTTATAAATAATCCTTTAGGATTAATATGTGAGGTGAGAAAATCAATTTCTTGGGGTTCTGCAACAATTATCAGCTTTTTGCCTGCTGCCTGAATTTTTCTATATTCCGGTATATATTTTGGATCGGAAGCTAAAGGACTTCCAACTCCTGGCGTCCATTCTATTGCCTTGATGCTTTCAATTGATAGTAAGTACTCGAGGTGATTTTTCATACACATAGGTCCATCCAAGTGGTACGTTGCATATTCCGTCCATGCAGCTTCTCTATGAAGTTCTTCGTTAAAAAGCTCTTTGAACATATCGTTAGAAATTACCCAAGAAAAATCACATGCCAACTGATTGCCATTCTTACCTGGCATCCAAAGACTCATCCATGGCAGTACGCCTCCCCCATCATTGGTTGGTTTTATTACCTCATACAGCTCGTCTTGAAGTTCTATAAATGTATCTGTCAGTAGCCGAATAGAATTAGCAATATTCTCTGGATAATCATAAATATCAAGGCACATATCATCCATTCCTCTCATTAATGAGAGTAAATCTCCAGCACTCCCCAGCTCGGGCATACCAGCAAAAAACTTACCTATTCCTGCCTCTGAAAATGCGGTTGTTATTTCTTTTGTAATCTTCCAGTATTCATTTTTACTTTTATCAAACTCCCACTTCCAGCTATCCCAGTCCTTAATTACGGGATGATACCATACACTTTTTTTGTTGAAAATTGGCTCACATCCAAAAAAGCAACACATAGCCATAGCTCCCCAGTTTGTAAAAGCAATTGGCAAGGCCTCTCCTCCAAAGAATGTATTCTCAAATATAAATTCGTTCCTCAATACATTTTCCTCAGCATCAGTCCACCAGTGCTTTATTGACTGATAATCACTGGTATCAAATCTCTCAACATCATATCGGTTATAATACTCTGACCAATTTGAATTTTTCTTTGGGGCAGTTACTGAAATCAAACATCTATCGTACGCCTCTCCCGCCCAGAAGGCCTCAAATCTTTTTTTTGTTTCTTCCCAATTCTCCTTATACTTCATGGTGTGACCTCCAGTATTTTGCTTAAAATCATTATAATAAATTAATAATTATATTGAGATTACAGAAATAAGTATTCTATGAAATGACTAATTCTGGGTAAATTCTATTCTTTATATTATGCTTTTCACATAAAATAGTCAGTTCGCAGTTGGAACCATTAAGTAGTTCTACCTCCACTCGTACACATTCTCCATTTTCTATAGTTACACTTTTTATAACAAACCCTGTGGCTCCTCTTTCTATGGACATATTCAGAGTTTCAAAGAAGTATCGGGAAGGATACGCAGCATAAGAATAAGCAGTAAAACTATTATTATTTATAGCTAATCTTCCATTCACACAAGAAAGTCCCTGATGGCTTTTATCAGCTGTAATATATGTGCTTTGTCCGAATGTCATCAGATAAACAACCATATCAAGCCCCATATCCCAATCATCACCACAAAGGTCTATTCCATCAAAAAAATCATCTTTAAATACCGATTGACCAAATCTATTCCTAGAACAGTATTCCAAGTTCATATTGGGACTTGTAATACAATAACTGGATACTCCATTTCCCTTTTCAATCCTATTTAGTGCTGATACAACATTCCAATCATAATTGTAAAACATTGGGATCATAGCGTTATATGCAGTATATAAATATCTGTTATCTAATGTCTTTTCATAGGCTGTAAGTAGAGCTTTTGCTGATAACACACACCATAAATTATGATACATGGGTGCGAGTGCCTCCCACCATCTGTCTGGAGCTACATTTCTGTAATCATTATTTAATGAAATATTAGGTAGTAACAGATTCACAGCCCGCAGTCCACCCTCCGTGTTTCCGGTATTCAAAAGCAACTCTGCTACTGTTGATATTCCCGCATTATCAAAATAATGTTCTGTTTCTATAAATTTATGTAGCGGGACATTCTCACATTGATAATCAACTTGCTTATCTAGTAGCTTTGTAAGATGTTCATACTCCTTGAGCATACCTTTACTCTTCAATTTATTGAGCATTTCAATCTGAAACCAAGAAATTATACTTGGCATTTTAATCTCTTCTAGCTCTCGGGGCAGTTTATCTGGAGTTTCCTCTAATCTATACACCGAAGTTCTGTAAGCCCACATAAGGTATGTATCTGAGCTGTTTATAGCTAAATACCTATCATCCACCAAGGATAAAAGATAGAATTCCAATATCAGATAATCCATATCAAATAATCTTGCAAAACCACCTGGGTATTGTTTTTTTGCTATAAAGTTCTCATCTAGCCATCTTGTTCTCAAGTAATATGCAGCATTCTTTTCAACCTGCTGTATCTGCTCCTTGTTTGGAACTGTGATTAAGTTTTTATACAAAAGTAGTGAGCCCTTGGCACAAGACTCTCCTTGTCTAGACGTAGCCGTGTACGCACAATACTCAGCAGATTTAGAGTCACTAATAAATTTTTCAGTAAGAATACTATGACAAAAGGCCTCAACTATATCCTTTGCAGATTCATAAACAGCAAACACTGCACATGCACTTGTACCATCCTCAAAGAATAATTCAATTTTACGTTCGCCTGGTGAGCAGAACGGCCCTACCTCTACAAATGCGTTATTATTTAAAGCGCACAAGGTGCTCTCGTCATGTATGCCTTGTTCATTTGCCGCTGTAAGTCTTGCCTTTAGTATCGTTTTGTTACTCAATGACTTAACACTTGCCTTCTCATTACAATACATTATATGTGGGTAATCAAGGAGATTAGCTCCATAACTAATCAACTCTGTCTCTTCATTCTCACTATTGTAAAACACGAATTCATAATCATCGTAAAAACTTGCCCCTGCTTCAACTATAATATCGTCATACATATCTCTATATTGCCAATCTACCAGATAGTTACTTTGGACTTCAATATTCTTGTAAGCATTTACGGCATTATGGAGAATAAGTCCACTAAGTGAAGGAGCACTCTTCTCGAAAAATAAATTTTTATACTTACACAATGAGCCACAGGACTTCATTTTGCCTGAACGGTTAATAATTAACATGTTATGCCCATTTCCATTTCTTTTTTTACATATTATGAAAGGAACGCTGCCCCCAAGGGATGGAGAGAAAGAACAAGAGTTGTTAAGATTTTCTTCAATAGTCTTATGCATAACATACGCAACTGGCATCCAATGAATAAGCTTATTAATTTCAAGCCTATTCTTCGACATATTATGTAAACATATTCTCCATACAAGCCTTTTCTTTTCAACTATAAAGCTATGCTTTAGCTCAATATCCTGAAGTTTATAGGTAAACTGCACCCCATTTTCTATAATCAAACTCAGTGTTGGCTTAATTTTTGAAGTATCTATTTCTATACTGTTATACCCAATAATGCTCTTACCTAGCAGATTATTTGAAACGTCTTCATAACCATATTTTAAAAGGCACTCCTTGGATATCAGCCAGTTCATCTCATCCCTATTGTTGCATAATTCGAAAACAGTACCATTTTCCATGTCTGCTTTAATTGAGATATTATTATTACTTAATTCATACATATCCAATTTTTATCCTTTCACTCCACCGATAGTAATACCTGCAATAATATGTTTTTGAAGAATAATATATACAATTACAACAGGTAATATTGATATAACGCTTCCTGCAAGTACAGGACCGTATGCAATAGTATATTGTTTAAATGCATACTTGGATAAACCCACTGTCAAGGTATAAAGATTGTCACTATTGATTACAAGGAATGGCCATAGATAATCGTCCCATGCGGTAAGGAACAGTATTATTCCCAATGCAGCTGTAGCGGGTGCTACAAGTGGAAGAACAACTCTATTAAATATTTTAAATTCTCCACAACCATCAATTCTAGCAGATTCCATTAAAGAGGTAGGAACTTGATGCATAAAGGATTTTATTAAGAATAATCCATAGCTTGAGCATATAAATGGCAGAATCAGTGCAAGGTGGTTGTCTAGCAGGCCTGCTTTATTAAACATATTGTACTGTGGAATAATGGTAACAATCCATGGAACCATCATAGTCGCAATGAAAGCCGTAAAAACTATATTTTTTCCCTTGAAATTAAACTTAGCAAATACATAGCCCAATAGCGCACTTGTATAGACTGGAAGCGCAGTTCTAATTATTGATATATAAACACTGTTAATAAAGTACCTTCCTACGTTGTCATCAAATATTGTTTTATAGTTTTCCATTGTCCACTGAGTTGGAAATAGCGTTGGTGGCAAAGACATTACTGTCCCGGTACTTTTAAATGATGCAAAAAACATCCATATCAAAGGATAAAGAGTTATTAAGCAGCCTACAATCAAAAATGTGTGTGCTAGTGCCTTTGAAGCAATTTTTGATCTTCTCATATTAGTAGCCCCCATCCTTATCTGAAAATTTTAACTGAATAAAAGTAAATATCATTATTACAAAGAAAAGGATAACTGCAATTGCAGAAGCATAACCAAATTTATAGTTAGTGAATGCATTCTGGTAAATATATAAACCCATTGTAGTAGTGGCATATGTAGGTCCACCAGCAGTTGATGTTGCTGCATTATTTGTGAGTGCAATTATAGATGTAAATATTTGAAGTGAGCCTATTACCTGAGTAATAATATTATATATAGTTATGGGTCGAAGTAGTGGTATTATTATGTGTCTCATCTTTGAAGAGCCTGTTGCACCATCAATATCTCCTGCCTCTAATACGTCAGTTGGAATGCCCTGAATACCTGCCAAAAAAATTAGAAAAACATATCCAAAGTCTTTCCATACAGTATATAGTATTACTGTTGGCATTGCCCAGTTTATGTCTTCTAGCCAACCAGGCCCAGGCATTCCCAGTATCTCAAGGTACCCATTAATTGTTCCTGCCTCAGGCTGAAGCAAAAATCTAAAAACAAAGGCTGTGGCAATCATTGTACATATTGTCGGTAGAAAATATATTGATCTATAAAACGATTGTAGTTTATTAATCGAGCTAACTAATAGTGCTATGATAAATGCTAATACTGTTTTAATTAATACTGCAAAAAATGTTAGATATATAGTATTATAAAGTGACTTATATACTAGAGAATCTGAAAATGCCTCCTTATAATTCTCTAATCCGTTGAACTTCATTACTCCAGTTAATGCATTCCAGTTGAAAAAGCTCCCAATAAATGTGTTCATTATTGGAAATAAGTAAAAAATAAAAAAGAAAATAAATGCAGGAATTATGCACATCCAAACAAACCTAGTCTGTTTTCTTAATAGCTTAGATTGTTTTATCATTATTGTCATCTCCTATTATAGCAAAGGCAGGGGCGAGCCCCTGCCTTTTTCTAAAGAGCCAAATAAATAGAACATATAATTACTTTAATTCATTTGCGTGAGACCATGCTCTCTCTGCAGGCTGCCAATTGAAGTCCTTAAGTGTTTTATTTACCTTTGTAACAGAATTTTTAATAGCCTCATCAATGCTAACATTTCCTTTGAGGATAGGATCAACCAAGTTCTGAATTAGATCCTGCGTCATTGCATCTGGAGCAGGTCCAATATACACACTATTATCAAAGTCTTTCATAAGAACCTGAATAACTGTATCTTTTGAAAGAGTTTCATCGCTTTCAAGAGATATCTTTGTTGGTGCAAGCCCCTGAGCTAAATCCCACTCTCTCATATATTTGTCATCAGCAAAGAACAAGGTCAAAAGGTCTACCGCTAATTCCTTTTGCTTATCATTTATCTTTGAATTTATACCCATTGAAACATCTGGATTGTTATAGTGCCAATTTCTTTCCTTACCCTCAAACTTAGGAAGTGGGAATACACCAAATTTTAAATCAGGTGTCTCACTTTTTAGAATGCCATTGAAGTATGGATGATTCCATATCATGGCTGTTGTTCCATCCTTGAAGGATTGCATGTATTCAGGGAAAGTTGGCGAACAAACCTTATCAACAGTATACAAATCAGTAAAGAATTTTAAAGTCTTTTTAAAATCATCATTGTCTATCATTATCTGTGAGCCGTCTTCGTTAAATAAGAACCTGCCTGAGAGGTACTGCCAGTCATTTATAAACGCTCCTGCACCTGGATTGAAGTTAAATCCTGATACCTTAATCTTATCTCCATCTTTTTGTGTAAGCTTTATAGCTATATCTCTCAATTGTTCCCATGTTTGCGGAATATCTGAGTCTTTTAATCCTGCAGCTGCCCATAAATCCTTGTTATAGTAAATAAGCCCATGGCCACCGCCAACGCCTATATAGTATGTATTTCCGTCTATATCAAATTGCTCAACATTCTTATAGTCCTTTTTTAGATTGTCAACTAAATCTTTTGGATATGGAGCCATAAGTCCACCATCTACCATAAGATTCTGGTACAAGTTATGAAAATAGTAAAGATCTGGACCATTTCCTCCGCTAACTGCAACAGGTACCTTCTTCCAGTAATCTCCCCAAGGTATATACGTAACATTTAATTTTACATCTGGTCTGTATTTCTGATAATCATCGAATAAAGGTTGAATAAATCTCTTACCATCTTCATAGAACCAAACATTCAAGGTCCCTTCCATCTTCTTGCCGGTATCAAATTTTACATTTTGGCCTATTATTTCGCCTGATGTAGTTGAAGTGTCTGTGCTACTTAATGTAGACTGGCTACTTGAATCCTGTGCCGAGGTATTACTGTCATTACCACAACCTGCTAAACTTCCTAATACCATAACCGAAGCCATAAACAATGCTAACAATTTTAGTTTCATTTGTTTCCTCCGTAATTGATATAGTTTTTATTAACCGGTTAATTTTTGTTAGTCTAATTATAGCAAACGACTACGTATTATGTCAACATAATAACTAAAAAAAGAATGAATTTACATTCTTTTTTTGTTTAAATTAAACTATAAAGGTTTTTATGAGAATATCTTGATTGTATCTGCCGAAATTTTTTCCAAAAATCATAATTCCACTACAATTTTTAGCATCTTCTTTTATTCCAACCCTTAGACGTATAAAAGAATCATCACGTTTTATATCTGAATATTTTGCGTCACTTACTTTTTTTCCACAAATAAAACTACCTTTTTCATTGATTGTTAATTTAACCAATTGACCATAATAAGGTGTTGTCCTCCACCAGGTTGGTGTATAAACTGCCTTATCAGCTTCTATTCCTGCAGTAACAGTGTATGTACCTATTTCAATGTTATTTATCCAAAAACTGATGTCCGAAATTCCTTCTGTTACTCTTTCCGGCTGCATATAACTGGGATATACCACCGCACTATGGTTTTTTATAAGCGTGTGCGCTGATACCTCCATAACTACTTCAATGGCACCAATTGATTTATTTGCAAATAGAGGGTCTATTGGTATTTTATACTCAAAAAATCCGAAGGCTGTCCAAACAATAGAGGCCATTACCCTTTCAGGTTCGCACATAGCAGCTGGATCATCCCAGTTTTTTAATACTCTATGTATATTTGCGATACCGCATGGAGCATATGCCTCAAAATCAAAGTAATTGCCTACAGACACTTCCTTTTCGTAATATACTCCCTCATCATTTACCTTATTGGGGTTAAATGTAAAAATAAGTCTGTCA
Organism: Bacillota bacterium; assembly: GCA_023439045.1. Taxonomy (GTDB): domain Bacteria; phylum Bacillota; class Clostridia; order Acetivibrionales; family DSM-1351; genus Ruminiclostridium. The sequence continues at coordinate 115,623 of JAEXOY010000045.1, forward strand.
TATACCTTTTTGCAAATTCTTTGATTTCCCACCGAGCCCGAAAAGTAATTGCTTTTAATAAAACCACTTTCCTCTAAAATATTAATGTGTGTAAGAGTTGCTGTCTTGGATATACCAAGATGATTAGCTAATGTTTGTACGTTCATATCCGAATAAGCAAGCAAGTTTAATATTTTAATTCTAAGATCATTAGATAGTGCTTTTAAAACTCTTGCAACATTTTCACCTTCAATATTTAGATCATTGTACGCCATAACCAATCCCCACCCTTATTTTTTAGTCATAATATGATTTTATTATATCAGCCAGTGTCATAATTATTCAAGGTTATAGGTGTTTTGATGCATTATCTGTTGACTTTTATCACACTATTTAGCATTCGCTTATGGATGGATTTTTAATTTAATTAGTATATAATTATCTTGTAAAACTAATCTTGGAGGCTATTTAGAAGTGAAACAATTGATACGACTTATAAAATATGCAAAACGCTATTGGGGCTATCTGATAGTGGCTGGAATAAGCCTTTTAGCTATTACTGCACTGAACCTGGTAAGCCCCTGGCTTATAAAGGAACTAGTAAACCTTTTGACGGATAAAATGGATAGCACCACTATGGTTTCCATCAGAAACATGGCTATTATTTTGGGTATTACCTATGTTGTCCGAATTCTATTCAGATACTTGAATAATTACTACAGTCATGTGGCTGCATGGAAGCTAGTTGCTGATATGAGAGTGCGTGTATATGACCATTTGCAAAAGTTATCACTCGGGTATTATCAGGATAAGCAGACAGGTCAGCTTATGTCTCGTACAATCAATGATACTTCAACCTTTGAAGTGCTCATAGCACATGCGGTGCCCGACCTTATAACAAATATATTAATACTCATTGGCGTTACAATAATTCTCTTTATAATGAACCCATATCTGGCGCTGTTTACACTTATCCCTGTTCCCTTTTTGTTATTTGGCTCTTGGATATTTGCAAAGAAAATTCGTCCCAACTTCAGAAAGGCCCAAAGCACAGTAGCAGATTTGAATGCGACATTGCAGGATAATATATCTGGGATGAAAGAAATACAAGTGTTCAATCAGCAGGAGCGAGAAAAGAAGCAGGTAAAAAAGAGGGCTCATGCATATACAGAGTCCATCTTACATGCTCTCAAGCTCAGCGCAGTATTCCACCCAACTGTGGAGGCCGTTAGCTCAATGGGTACTGTTATTGTAGTGGGATTTGGTGGTTGGATGGCTATTAACGGTACAATACATGTATCTGATATTGTGGGATTTTTGCTGTATTTGAATCTTTTTTATCAGCCTATTACTGCACTTGCAAGGGTTATTGAGGATCTCCAACAAGCATTAGCAGGCGCGGAGAGAGTTTTTGAAGTATTAGATACAGAGCCCGATATCAAGGATAGCACATCCGCAACTAATATTGGAAGAACCAGTGGTGATTTGGAGTTTAACAATGTAAGCTTCCGCTATATTGATTCGGCACCGGTGCTCCAGAATATTTCATTTAGAGCCAAACCCGGACAGATGCTGGCTTTGGTTGGTCCTACTGGGGTTGGTAAAACAACCATTATCAGTCTTATTGCCCGCTTTTATGACCCTGTTGATGGTTCAGTAAAAATTGATGGGCATGATTTGAAGGGTATTACACTTGAATCTCTGAGAAATCAGATTAGTATTGTTTTGCAGGATATATTCCTCTTCAACGGCTCGGTTGCTGATAACATTGCTTATGGATGCACAACTGCGACCAGGGATGAGATTATAGAAGCTGCAAAAACAGCGAGGGCACATGAGTTTATTATGAGCTTGCCAGAAGGCTATGATACCGTAATTGGTGAAAGAGGCGTAAAACTTTCAGGTGGTCAAAAGCAGAGACTTTCTATAGCAAGAGCAGTTCTTCGTGACACACCCATTCTTATATTGGATGAGGCTACTGCAGCAGTCGACGTTGAGACAGAAGCCCAGATACAGCAAGCAATTCAGGAGCTTGCTGGCACAAGAACTATAATTGTTATTGCCCATAGATTATCAACTGTAAAAAGAGCTGATAACATTATTGTTATCGCAGATGGAAGTATATCAGAACAAGGCACCCATGAGGAATTACTGAAGAAAAACGGAGTATATAAGCAGCTCTGTGAGATACAGCTGAGTTCAGCAAAAAGTTAGTAATTATAGCTCAGTTCCGCTAAATCCTGTATTAGTTTAAAAGATAGTAATAATTTAAGCTATAATTAATTAAGAATAAATAATGTTCGTGCAAATATCATTGACAGGTAACCAAACGCTTACTATAATTTAAGTATTATAAGTAATCAATTGGTTACCTGTTTTATTATTTTCGTAGCTATAGGAGTACCATATGAATCATACCAATGAACCAGCTCTACATGATATAGCAGACTCTCAGTCTGTACCAACAAAACAGAAAATTATTTTAGAAGCTATGAAGCTATTTTCAGTGCATGGCTTTAGTGCTGTATCTACCAGAACAATAGCTGCTCAAGTAGGAGTAAGCAATGGAGCTTTGTATAAGCATTTTAAGAGCAAGCAGGATATATTTGATGCAATTATACTTCAATCAAAGCAGATATTTATTAACAAATACAAAGACCTTATGGATAGCTGTAAGAAGCAGTCTGATTTGAAGCAAATGTGTATGAATATGTTTTTGTTTCAAATTGAAGATGAATGGATAGTAATGTTCAGGAGAATGCTAATAGTAGAGCAATTCAGAGACCAACAAATCGCGGATATATATATAGAATTTAATATCGAAATGCCCCTACAATATCAAGCTAAGGTGTTCCAAGCTCTAATAAGCTTAGGAATTATGAAAGAAAAAAATCCCCATGTTCTGTCAATAGAGCTTTATGCTCCATTTTTCCTGTACCATACAATACCTGTAAATAGGGATGAATTAATTCCTTTATTAGAGAAGCACGTTGAATACTTTATCGAAAATTACATGAATAATGTTAATATAAAGAATAACACTTATCTAGAATTTAATAACATAATAAAAGGAGACAAAAAATATGAGTGATCTTTATCCCATTATTAACAAGAGGCTCATCCGCTCCAACAAGCTGGTGCGAAAAATGCAAAAGGAAAACATAAAGCAATATAAACACATCAAAGGTAAATACCCAAAAGCTAAAATTGGTAAGATTGCTGCTCTTGTCACAGATAATGCTTACTATGATTTTACTCAAGCGGTACAGCCTATGGTTTTTCCTGACATTAAGGACATACACGAATTACTATTAAAGCTTGACCAATACAATATAACTGGCATGAGTGGAAACGGCTTCCCCGCTTCTAACAAAATTAAAACATTTATCAATTCAAAGTCCCAGAAAAAATATATAGTTATTAATGCTGTTGAGTGCGACCCTGGTTTGGTGCATGACTCATGGCTGCTGATGAACCGTTATGAGTACATAAGCAGTGCTGCGAATTTTCTAAATAAAGAACTTGGAGCAAAGAGGACTATACTAGCTTCTAAGTCAGCACCTCCGGCTAATTTCCAGGGCACTAAAATATCCATGCCAGAAATCTACCAGGTTCCAAACCGTTATCCAATTGGAGAGGAACATATACTCATTAAAGAAGTGCTTGGCATTGACCTCTCTGCAAAAGACATTCCTGCCGAACATGGTGTATTGGTAATCAATCTTCAGACCATTGAGACAATAGGCGAAATACTTTTGGGACAATATAAACCAAACACACGATATATAACAGTTGCAGACTATACCTATGGGCAGTCAGCTGTAGCTAAAGTCGTCAATGGAATGCCTGTAATGGATATTCTGCAGAAGATATTTGGTTCACCCGAAGGTGAAAAAGCTTATGCGGGGTTTGGTGTAATGGGTGCAATAGCCACCTCTCCTGAAACAATTATTTCACCAATCACAAACATGATTTGCTATTCGCAAGACTTCCAATACGCAGACCCCATAAAGTGCAAAAAGTGCGGGGCCTGCTCTAGAAAGTGCCCCATGAGCGTATCCGCAAAGGATATTATTCAAGCGTATATCAAAAAACAGAGCGATGATTTGTCAAAGTATAATATTGATAGCTGTATAGGTTGTGCTACCTGTAATTATCATTGCAGAGCTGGAATAAACGTTGCGGACGTTGTCCTGAAGGTGAGGTAAACCTCAAGCTCCCTATGTAATAATCAAACTAGTCCTTATTCTTTGATAGCTTAGGCTGCTACATACAAAACATGCTCCTTAAGAATTAATAAACTAGTGCTAATCTTTTTCATTATTTACATATACGGATACTCTACTATAGTTTATAAAAGTTTATAAATGATATTGACTCTCCTGTACGGGAAGGGTTTATTATTTCATTGAGGCCTCAAATTAAAGTAAATACGGGTGACTAAAATGTTTAAAATCGGCGATTTTGCAAGGTTAAATAAGGTTACAGTAAAGACATTACGACACTATGATAGTGTAGGTTTGCTACAACCTGAGAAGATTGACTCTTTTACTGGATACAGGTACTATTCAGCAGGTCAGATGCTAAAGCTGAACAGAATACTTTCACTTAAGGATATTGGATTCTCTCTCGAAGAGATTGTAGTAGTTCTTAATAAGAATGTACCCTCCGAGCAAATGCAGACCCTGTTGGAAGTAAAGCGTGCAGAAATATCAGCTAAGCTTGTGTCTGATCAATCTAGACTATCACGTATTGAAAACTATTTAAAAACATGTAAACAGGAGGCATATATTATGAAATATGATATTGTATTAAAGAGTGTTGAACCTATAAGGGTTGCAGCTCTAAGGGATTTTATTCCTAGCTATAGTGAGCAGGGACATCTGTGGGATGAGCTTGCTAGTTACATCAATAAAAATGGCGCAAAGATAGTTCCACCGTGTATGGTAATTTACTATAATGGAGGCAAAAATGAGTCCTCCATTGATGCAGAGGTAATGGAACCAATTGAAGGTAACCTGGAAAGCAGTGAACGAATTAAGGTAAGGGAACTTGAGCAAGTAAGCGAAATGGCATGCGTTGTTCATAAGGGCCCATATTCCAATCTTTATATGGCATATAGTGCCATTACTCAATGGATTGAGGATAATAACTACGAAATAATTTCACCGAATAGGGAGCTGTACATTAAAGGTGAATGGAATTCATCTAGCCAAGATGAATATATTACAGAACTGCAGTTTCCAGTAAGAAAACTTAATAAATAACTTACGTTTTATTAAAGAAGCTCACTGTGCGGTGCACCTTCAAACAATAGATTTTTATCTACCGTTTGGGGTGCAAGCACATCAGGGCTCTTTTTATGTCTTTATTAATATGGCATAGAATTTACTTTTATTAACTTTTAGGAAGTATACTTCCTTTGATTAGTGCTAAAGAGCTTTTAAATAAGTTCTCAATTGGACTTCTATAAACTTTACTTAACTGATTTAGTAACATAATCCCACATGATATCTACTGTATCGGATTTATCGTTTGAGCGACTATTATCGTTAGCAGTTATTACTGTAACAATGTCTAGTTCAGGCACTACAACAATGTACTGCCCTCCTGAACCAGATGCAGCATAAGCCTCAAGGAATTTTCCATCTTTAGCTTCAAACTCTTTGGTCCAGAATAAATAACCATACCCCGATTCTGCATTAACTGAAACTTGCTTAGATGTAGACTCTTTAATCCATTTCTGTGGGATAATTTGATCCTCGTCCCACACCCCATTTTTTAGATATAAGTACCCGAACTTTGCCATATCTCTAGGTGTAAGGCTTAGGCCAAAACCCCCGCTATAATGTCCCTCTGAATCACAATGCCAAGTTACCCCCTCTATTCCTAATGGCGTAAATAACTTCTCTTGGGCGTATTCTAAGGTGTTCATTTTAGATGTCTCTTCAATAATTGCTGAAAGGAACTGCGTTAAACCTGTATTATATGTAAACTTTGTACCAGCATCAAAATTCATGGGTTGACTTACTGTATAGTCAAAATAGTCTCTGCTTATATAAAATGAAAGAAAATCATCATCTACAGATTCTAATCCTCCCTGCATTGTTAATACGTTTTTTACGGTAATATCCTTTTTCCTTTTGTCATCTACATCTATAAAATATCTCGGTACAATATCAGAAACTTTCTGATCTATCCCTTCTATAAAACCATCATTAATAGCAATGCCTGTCAATGCTGACATGACACTTTTAGTGACTGAATACACTGGATTAGCATCTTCTTCATTCATGCCTTGATAGTATTTCTCATATACAAGGAAGCCATTTTTTACTACCAAAAGGCTATATATATTGGGGTAATTATCTTGAATCCTTTTATCAGTATTATCAAGAAGGGTTATGTCAAGACCCTGTTCTTCTGGAGTGGATGTCTTCCAGGTTGAAGTACTTGTAACCTTATTTGTCTCATTGGCTGCTATGACAGAGTCCTTATTTGTCTCATTTGCTATGCCAAAATTCTTATTATCATTGTCACTCTTTGTCGCACATGCAACCATAGCTGCACATAAGCAAAATACCATTAAAATATTAACAAATATTTTCAATTGCTTAAGTCTCCCTTTTTAGTTAGATTACCTCATTAAAAATACCACGCTAATAGCTCCCATCCATATAGTATTGTTACTATTGTTCCAACGGCTATAAATGGCCCAAATGGAACTGCATCCTTTTTATTAATTATTTTAAATATCATAAGCACTATACATATCAACGCTGCTGAAACAACAGAAATAAATATAGCAGTTATCATTAATTTCCAACCTAGGAATAAGCCTATTGGAAAGAGTATCTTTATGTCTCCGCCTCCAATGGCATCAGTTTTATATATTACAGACCCAATGAGCCCTATAAGTAGAAATAAAATACTTCCAGAAAAGGCACCTATTATTGGGTTCCACCAATTACTATCACCATAAATTGTGACAGGTAAGAAAAAGCTTGTTATGTAAAACATTAATCCACCTATTATGGCTGCTATGACTAGCTTATTTGGTATTATTTTCAGCTCAATATCAATAAAAGTAATAGCAACTAAGATAGATGTAAGAAATATCATGCCGAAAAATTCTGGACTAAATCCATACCTTATATATATCGCCGTAAATAATGTTGCATTTATCAACTCTATTATTAGGTATCTTGATGAAATTTCTTTCTTGCAGTAACTACACCTTCCTCTTTGAAATATAAAGCTGAAGATGGGAATTAAATTCTTGGGGCTAAGCTTATGCCCGCAGCTGGTACAATGAGACGGTCCTGTAACTATAGATTCTCCCTTGGGTATTCTATAAGTACAAACATTCAAAAAAGATCCTATAATTGCTCCAAAAAGAAATACAATAGCTATATCCAAATATCGCCACTCCCTAAAATTAGTATTTTTAAGGGGCTCAATCTCTTGAGCCCCTTATGTTGGTATGATTGTTAGTTTAAGTCAATTATCAAAGAGCAATTCGTTGAAACAGACTTATTGCCATTTGCAGCTGTACTTGTTACTGTAATAGATGCTGTATACTGCTCATTTATATTGAGGTCACTTGTTACAACAACAGTTCTTTCAACATCGGATAGCCCTGCACCAGCCGCACTAAGCGTTTTTGTAAACACATCTTTTCCGTCTTTGTCCTTAACATGAAGCACTGGTGAGCTTGCCTCGTCAGTATACTTTGGAATTACTACTTTCAATTTAGCATTATACTTTGTTCCTGTTGTCTTTTCAATACTACTTACTGTAATACTTGGATTTTTATAGCCAACATCACCCAGGTTAAAAGTAGTACCAAATTTATCTGAGGCCTTTGTGGGCGCTGCTCCATATATGCTATAGCTAGTACCTCCAGTAGCGGTAGTTATTCCTTCTGGTTCTGTACCCCAAATCAAAATACCGTCGTAGTATACGCACATATTTTTGTTTTCTTTATAAGTAGAAGTAGCTGTTGCATCAAATGAATAGTCATTTGATTGCTTATAATTTCTCATGCTATCTTCTCCAGTTCCAATCTCCTTATAAAGCTGTGGTTGTACCCTGAAATTTTTGCCTGCATCTAATATATAAGGTACATTAAATACAGTATCTTGATAGTAGTCACAGTTTATTGAACTATTTGTTACCTTTGTATACTGCATGCTTATTCCTGTAGAACTATAATTCTGGTATAGAATATCTCCTGAATTGATCTTTGCATCGTCATAAGCATATTTCTGTCCACCACTTGGAATACCATCACCTGTATAGAAATACCTTACTTTAATCTTGGATAAATCAATTCCTGTAGTTCCAGTATTATAAAGAATAAATCTTGGATAAATTCTTGCTGTATCCCCGGTAACTCCACCATTAGAGTATTCAAGTCTTATCTGTGTTCCAGCTGGTACATTGCCTGTTGTAGTTGTAGTTGAGGAACCCCCACCTAGGTCAACACTTGTACCATCAGCTGCCTGACAGATAACGTGACCTTCGAACTTGTAGTTTGTGTCTCCATACAATCCATCTATGCTTATTGTGGCTTTTATGTTTTGATTAGAAGATGAGAACTTAACCTTAGGAATGGTTACTACTGCAACAGGTGAGCTTCCGCTAGTATCAATTGTGCTTGTTACATTGTTTATTGTAGTAGCAGTACCCGATGCATCAACAAGCTGAGCAGTATTACTATTTACTTTTGCAGTGAAATATTTGTCCTTATTGGACAGTTTATCACTGTATGTGCTTCCTGGCAGAGCACTGATAGCTTGCAGTGTTGTTAATGCCCCACTATTCTCCTGCTTAAAACCTGTCAAGTATAGCTTATAGGTTAACCCGTTAGTTGGTTGATCTATTGCATCTATTACAGCAGCTGGAATGTTTAGTACTAAATCTGTTGATGCACAATAATTTACCTTGCTATCAACAGATATTGCACCTGTAGTTAACAGTGAAGGCGTATTTAAGGTAATAGATTTAACCGTCATAGTATAAGGCGCTGTATCCTTGTCAAACTCATTATCAACAGCTTTTGCCTGAACATTAAACTGATAGGATTCTCCAATTTCCATTGAATCGGACCTCAAAGTATAAACTACTTTGATTGACTGATTTTGGGCTAGCTTAATGGTCTTTGGATATCCATTTAGCTTTCCGTCGCTGCTTCCATAAGTTGATGTAACAACTGAACTAGTGTTAGCAACAGTTGGAGTTGTTAGGCTCCATCCCTCTGAAGCAGTAGGAACTAAGATATACTCCTGTTCACGTCCGCCAAAGTTAGAAATAGTAGCTGTAAGCTCTACCTTCTGTGGATTTACATTCTCCCAAACCTTGCTTTCCATTTCTCTAAAGTCTATAGATACTCTTCCAGTCCATCCAATAACATTATAGAAGAACTTGTAATCCTCAACGCCATTGCCTCCACCATTTACAACGTCACATATTCCGCAGGCAACGTCATTTGCTGATAATATCAGCCGTCCCTTACCTATATTAGATGCAACAAGGCTAGGATAGAAGTTTGAACCAATTTGATTCTTTACGATGACCTGAGTAGACGCCTCATAGCTTACACCCTTACTAACTACAGTATTAGTAGCGTATTTAGCAACCCCATTTTGCAATGTAAGTCCTGTAATATAAGCAGTCTTCTTACTGTATTCATCAAGGTCTCCCAATCTGGTAATTTCATTATTACTTATGGCTTTGCTGCCAGTTCTTGGAGCAATTGTTGGTGAAATAGTAAATATGTTGTTAAGCAATGGATGAATATTGCTTGAATCATATATTACTTGGTCATATCTAGTACTATTTGTAGCGTTATAATAATTATTTTTTGTAAATCCTATTCCTAAGAAGTTGGTTCCTGTGTCTTTACCAGTTGCATCAAGTTCATGGATGCTCAAACCATCACAATCCTCAATGAACATCTGCCCGCCCTTAGCAATATAATCCTTAATTATTGCTGAGTTTTGTTGAGTAAGCTTAATTAAGCTATGTGAGGTTAAAAATAGAATAGAATACTTGTTAACTAAGTCCTGGGCAACTTGATCATTTAAGTTTACCTCCCAGTACTTGTAGGTCTTATTTCCACTACTGTCATACCTGATGTTATTACTACTATCCCTCGCTACATCGTCCTTCCCATATGGTAAGCCTGTAGCTGTATTAATAGCAACCATTGGATTTACAAGGTTCCAATCCATGGGCTTATTGATATTTCTATCAAGATTTCTAAATAAGTCGCTATCTGGATTTACTACATTGTCACTGTTATAGGCTTTATCGAGAATAATAATACCAACATTGATATCTTTCTGAATAGCAGTTATCTTAGGTGCTACAATACCATTGCTAGAATATACAAAGTTATTGTTTGTACAAGTATAGAGTGCATTGTAGATAAACTGCGCTGCCTCAGCCTTAGTTACTGCATTGACAGGATATAAATACTTTTTACCTGATACAGTAGTTCCAGACATAACATTGTTCTCGAGACACAGTTCTACAAAGTACTGGTAAATAAAAGAAGTACTATTTTTATCTTGGAAGCCATTTATTGCAGCAGATGAATACAAAGTTGGATCTAATGCAAACACTCTTCCATTTGCATTATAGTCTAATCTCTTTGCACCTACCATCGCAACACAGAAGACTTCACGGGTAATTACCTCATCTTTTTTTTCTTTTGCAAAAAAGTTATAATAGGATCTCATATAAGGATACGCCCAAAAGTCAGTAGGTACATCTCCAAAAGCTTTCCATGCATTTATAGAGGCCTTAACTGTACTATTGGTCTCCTTATCCATTAATGCCTTTTTCATGGCATTAAACATTAGCTGTGCTACCTCACTGCCTTTAATGCTTTCATCGGGATTAAACTCCCCATTATATGGAATAGTAATAACTCCATCATCTAGAAGCTTATTCACTGCAGAGAGATACCAAGCACCTGCTGGAATATCAGAAAAACCAGCAGCAGAAACATTTCCCTGTGGGAGGCATATGGTTCCAAACATAATGAATACAACCATACATAGGGCTAGAACTTTTCTTAAAAACCCTTTTTTCATTTTTTTCACCCTTTCTTTAATCTATATGTCTAGTAAGTACTAATTTGCCTGGGCTACAACAGATTTACCTGCAAAATTCAACTTAACACTTTTGATCCTTACATCATTTCCACTGCCTGAAACTTCTATTAAGTAGTCAAATGTGTAATCCTGAGAGTTATCAAAGGAACCTACTGTCTTTACAACTGTTGCATCAAAGGATACAAGGAACAACTTTCTCAGCTTTGAGTATGCTGGGTGTAAATTTACTCTGTAGGTATCCTTCAAAGTAATTTTGCTTGCTCCATTGTTTATTAGTAATGCATCATTCGGAAAGCGCTGTCTGTAGTCTGCTCCTAAACTCAATATTTCCTTACCGTCTTTGTTCTTATTAAGACCAATTGCCTTGAATAGTTTGTCGAAGTTACTAAAGCCGGTGTTCCAAGTGCTATCTAGTAACAATCTCCTGTCATTATCAATACCGAGTATATTATCAAAAAATGCTGTAATAACTGATTTTCCCTTTTCAAATTCATCCCCGTCTGCCTTATTTACATATGAGCTGTTATCATCAGTCTTTGTCAAATCTAGGTATGGCAGTTTTTTTATAAAGTCATTGTTGTAAACAATAAGCCTATTTCTAACTCCTTGATTGTATGCAGATTCACGAGCTCTGAATATCTTATACTTATCACCATCTTTCACAAACTCTATATCATAGTTTAACTGTATGTTCATATTATCAATAAATGCACTATCTACGTCCGATACTTTGTGATATAGATTTATAGCATCGTTGACTGTATAGTTTTCCTTAAACAGGTCATCTGGTACACAGTCCGCCTTTAAATCAATTTTTACATAATACAAAAGTATGTTGTCTTTATTATGTATGAAAGTAGAAGTAATCCTAGGCTCCTTTTTTTCTCCTTTACCGTCCATAATTGGTGTATAGCCAATAATTGTTTGTCCATTTAACGATACATACCTTGGATAATGTAATCCTATCGCAGTATTATTACTTCCCTCATCAATTGTCCTCTGTGCAATAAAGCTTTTTAAATCCTCAGGGATAGTACCTAGTTCACTATACTCCTTAAAATAATCTATTTGATGTGAGTACATCTTTATCATGTAGTCAGAAATAATCTTTTGATTGCTTTGGTCTTCGTCCTTACTTATAGTTTCTCTCTTTATAGTGGCATTTGGTGCAGGTTCTTCGGCCTCATCAGAAGCGCACCCTACAAACAAAACAGCTGTTAATATAATGCAAAAAATCCAAACGAATATTTTTTTACCCATATGTACTCCTCAACTTAATTAGAAAATATTTGTTAAATCTAAATCACCATTTTCTGACCGTCTAAACTTATTTAAAAGATCGTCTCTTGTTGTAAAAACCACCGTCGCTGTATCAGTTGGTGACGTTCCACAGAAGTATACCCCTGCATTTTTGCCACTATCTAAATCACCTAAATTAGTTCCTGCTTCCTTTACCTGAGGGAACTTAACATTTGGATCATTAACATCATACCAGCTACCCCCAGCTATTATTGCTCCATTCACACTAGCCCCCTGCTTAATCACTACTCTGCCAGCACTATAAATAATTCCATTAAACTGATCTCCTGTACTGCCTGTACCACCAACTGTTAACTCAATATAAGGATTGCTATTATAAATAACAAAGTACTTATCCCTCGCCATAGTTGGGTAAACTGCAGTATCAGCCATTCTTTCATTTAACAACTGATTAATATTTACCGATATCGATGAAGTTGAGGTAACTCCTGGTCTAAACTTCTCAACATCTAGCATGCAAGCAGCACCTGTAATATTTGTGTTTATCATATCTGCTTCTTTAAGCTTCAAACTTTCAATAACGTAAGTAAACTTATTAAGTGAGATAGCTGAGCCTGGTAACGAGGGCCCTAAATTAAATGTATTTGTAATGTTGCCACCAATAACTTCTCTTTTACCAAAAACTTGAGTCAGATTTATTAATGTTTCCTTTAGTATTTCAAGGCTATTTATTAGTGGTCCCTTATCAGCGGGATCATAGCTGTAGTGAATATCACTATTCCAATTGGTCATACCCGAAACCCAGTTCCAAAAGCTACTCCAATAGCTAGTAGGCTGTGAGGTATTATCTAGTGTAAAGGTATTGTCCAAGTGCTCCAATGGCTTAAACGTATGTGTACCAGAGGAAGGTACTAAATCAATACTATTTACCCAATCTTTTCTAAAGTATACTACATTGTTTGCTCCCATTTCATAAGAGCTGTATCCACTAATAGCATCTACTATAGCGGGGCTTGTAAAATTATTTATTCCTATTCCGCCCGTAGTAATTGCACTTGTACTTGTTATTTGCCCCATCCATGTGTTTACTTCGGTATCATTAGTATAGCTACCAACTGGCCAGTATTGTATTATGTTGGCATACCCCGTTGCATTGTCTTTGTTGGCATACAACCATTTATGGTATGTACTTGGCGAACCAGCCTCCTGCCAAAGCCTATACATTGGTTTATCTACAGTATTTGACGAAATTACCGAAGCATCTTCTATCTGTGTTGGACTACCCGTTGAGTCAGCAATGAATGAGCCGTCAGCATTTACTCTAAAGGTACCTCCACTTATAATTACATCTCCATTTATTACTATCCTAGATAGCTTAGATGCATCTGATGAAGCATTGTGTATAACCGCGCTGTTTATAACCGCACTGCTCTGGTCATGGTATATTGCTCCAGGCGTGTTAGTTAATCCAATATAGCTGCCATTAACTGCAATTATGGAGTTTTCGCCATTCATTTCCAAGTCGTCAAAGGTAAATGCATTTCTCCCTACAAAAATCCTATTGGTATTTCCAAAAACCTGAATACCATTTGCAATGGCATCTTTATAAATGTATATTGAACCATTATCTACGACATTGGAATACTGACCTGTACGTATCATTCCTCTTGAGTAAGCATTCCCAAAAATAGATAAATGTCCATTATTTTTGGCGTATACCCCACCATAATAATACTGTTCGTTCTGGTTTGATTTTTCTGGCGATGTACCATATGTAAAGGTATCCCCTGTTACATTTGCCGAAATATTCTCAACCAAAAAATCCCCCATGCTATAGATGGATCCCTGCAAGATAAAGCGCCTTGGTATACTTATCTTCAAACTCTTTTGCGCATATATGGTTCTATTAATTGCCCTATCGCTTCCTCTAGAGTAATTACAAGTTACAATGGCTCCGATAGTTGTTGTAACAGTATTGGGATCACCAAATACTGGTGCAACACCCTTACAACTTAATGATATATTGATATTGGCTACATCTCCTGCATTTCCTGTTACCGCAATTTTATAATTTATACTGCTACCCAAAGTGGTAATTGCACTTGGTGATGAAATGGAACTACCTGTTGCTATTGTAGGTACTATTTTTTGACTGATAACCTTATTTACAAAATCCTCATCAGTAGTAAAACTAATTCCACTTCCAGCATTTGGGTCGCTGCAATATTTACTTATGTAAGAAAAGCTGTGTTCAATGGCTGATTCCCCTGCCCTATAGGCTAGTTCAACAGTTTCCTCATGCTTGCTGAGTTTATAACCACTTGTTGAGCCTTCAATTAGGGCTACGGCCAGTATAAGCAGTATCCCAAGGACAACAATCACTGTTACAAAGGTTGATCCCTTTTGACTGCTCACCTTCATCGTATAATTTCACCTCACTTGGTCCGCTTCATAATTATGGACTAATGTCGTAACCTACAGTAGTTCTAAGTTCCCTCAGTATTCTACCTTCACTTGTATATAATTTTATCAATAAATCTACCGTGTTCGAAACACTTGTACTAGTACCCTTTCCAACGTAGACAACCGTGTATTTATACTCCCCGGTAAGGTTTCCGCCACTTATTCGTAAGTAATTAGTCTCATTTCCTACCGCACCATATATTGTAGGAGTTGGACTTGCTATAGGGCTTAGTGTAATGGCTGAGGGTGATCCACTATCATAATATGTGATTGACACATTATTTCTTACTGAATTACTAACCTCTCCACTTATAATTTGCATCGCCGAAGAAATCTCCATTTGCCTTTTAGTAAAGTCTGTTATAAGCATTGAATTTGAAAAAATAGCTAACAGAGGAACGGATAGTATTGCAAAAAGGGCTATTGCCACTACCACTTCAGTTAAGGTCATTCCCTTGTTATTTTTTAGCATTTTTATCATGTTATACCCCACTAATTATAGAGTACATTTTCTTTGTTTTGAGAACTAGTTATGCTTTCCCCATCTCGGTTTGCCATCACTAGCCTCTTTCCCTTGTCAAATGCAATTACCATTAGTTTTTTAGATGTATTATTAGTAATAATCAATTTGCCCCCCAGATCCTTATTTGCATCAATCTCTGGTATAACTATATCTGTTGTGAGCATCATTAAATCCCTTTTTGGCGTATCTCCTGTAAATTGTTTTGACGTAGTACCATCACTGTAAGTCAATTTGTAGTTGTCCTCGTCGATGGTAAGTTTTATAGTAATAAACTTATTTGTCTTTAATGAATAATTATTAATATATTTATCAGGCCCATAAATCTTAAAATTATCTCCTGCAAACAGAACACTATACAGCTGAATATGAAAGTCTGCAGGTAAATTTGCTTTCGTAGTATTGCCCTCTGAGCTAGGTTGATTAACCTGTACGGCTGAGCCTGAAGCAACACTTAGATTGCCTCCAAAAACTGCCGATTCGCTATAATTATAGTTATTAAACTTATGCGAGCTAAATTGGTCTAACGCACTTCCATCAGAAATATTCATAGCATATAGCGACATATTTATTGTTAGTGAATATTCATCTTTACCTGATTCTGAAGCTGCTTTATTAATAGCAAATGTATTTATCTTTGCAACCCTTGCGCTGTTTTCTATGTACTGAAACAAATCAGTGATCTTGTCTAGCGGTAACGTAGTGCTAAAATTAATGGTGAAATTGTAATAGTTCACCCCATTAACTTCATTTGCACCCGGTGCCGAAACACTAATATTTGTAATCTTTTGATCAAACATCTCACTAAGCTTATTGGTATAAGCCACACAGTCAGCGGCATTTGCTGCGTTGGGCAAATATGCCAACATTCTTTCATTCTGAGCCTGGTTTGAGCTTAGATTCATCTTTTTCAAATCGCTCTCTACTATATCTTTATTCAATTGCTCTATTCTTGTTTCCGATAATTTTATAGAATCATGTGCAGCCTGTATCCTAGGAGTAATCGGTACGTAAATAAATCTATAAATTACAAATCCATATAAAATAACTCCTAGTATTATAAGAAGTATTATTTCTTTTTTATTAATCTTCATATAATAATACCTCCTAATTTACTGGTAAAGTAATGTTAAAACTGTAATCTGAACCTGGTTTTGTATAGCTAAAGCCCATATTGTCTGTTAAGCCTTTGAAGGCCTCTATTCTGCTAAGGTTAGCCATATATTCTGCTGCTAATACCTCGCTTTTAGAAGTACAGGCTATTGTCACCGCACCCTGAGTATAGCCTATTGAATTTATGACCACCCCAACAGGGGCAGATCTTTGCACATAGTTCAATATATCCAAAACAGGGATAGCTTTACCGTTTATACTTTTTATAATCTCATTTTTTAAATCAATCTTCGCCTGAGCTTCTGAGAGCTGAGCATTTAGGGTTTGTATTTGTATATACTTTGGGGACTTCAATTCTTCCTCTAGAGAACTCACCTTTGCTTCCAAACCTAAAACATAGATTCTCGGAGCAAATATGGATATAGCAACAAAAACTACTCCTAGAACTATTATTCCTACTAACTTAGCGGATATTTTAATGCCACTAACAGTCTTTTCAATTTTAGGTTCCTCTTTCTTTGGAACGGAAAGAGGCTTCTTTTCTTCAGATAGGAAATTTATATCCTTCATCCAAACCCTCCTAATATTAGCTTCTTTGGCTCATGTTCTTTAATTTATTAAAAATTTTTATATAAAACAAAATACTCTGTTATTATTGGCTTCTTTAGGTTTTTACCATTTGCTTTTCCTGTATTATTAGCAGTAGGCATAATTGATACTACTAACTTTTCAGGATTTGATGACGACCTCTCAAAATAGCACTGTGAAACATCTAACCCCGATACAGTATCATATACTGCTACCGAGGGTGGTAAAGAGATTGCTGATATGGTCGTAAAATCTGTATGCCTTAACGTTCCTTGAATGGCCGATGGACTACTATTAAACTGCCAGTATTTATATTTATCTATAACATTTGACCCCGTACTATAGTAGCCTAGTTTTATTGTCGATGGGGCAATCACTTCAACAGAAGCAGCAGTTTGAATGTCTCCTCTTATTTGTTGGATAGTATTTGTAACTACATACTGCTGTTCAATATAATTTGAAGTAAACTTAAATGTCTCTTGCCCAAAGGTTAATAGCTGGAGTACCATAGTTAATATAACAACAATAATGGCAAGAGTGATAATAACCTCTACTAGCGCAAACCCTTTGTTAGCTTCTTTCAATCCTACCCCAACTTTCATTTAAATTAGCTTTTAGGTTTAATGTGTTTATTAATCCTCCAACCACTGCTGTGGTTGGAGGATTAACATACCATTATAAATATAAATAATTCTTAGGGATGTATTGCAGCTTTTGTTAATACTTCTGATGGTACTACAACTACCGTCTGCTTTTGAGGCCAAATATCAATCTGGTATCCCACATACAATCCTCCATTGCTGGTATTCCACTGAGGAGTATAAATAGTTTTATTTATATCATCGGTTATAGGTTTAGCCGGGTCCTTCAAACTAATGTATGGACCATATGATATACTTCCTTTTGATACACCCTCTGTTAAAGCAATTATAAGGTTATCAGTCGTCAAATTTTTAAGAATTGACGAACCAGAAATGGTACCTGTTAGATCCCAGTCACCTGACTCAATACAGTATGTAAGCAAAGCCTTTTCAATCTGCTTTCCCTGCTGAGCGTCAGCTGACTTTTTGCTTCCCTGCAAAACTCCACCGAACATGTTAAACGCAATTACTGCTAAGACACCCATAATAGCTATTACTATTAATAATTCAACCAAAGAAAAACCTTTTTCATTTTTGATCTTTTTCATTTTTACACCTCCCTTTATTTGTTGTTCGTTTTTTACTTGTAAATCACCCATTTTGCTCCCCTCCCTCTCTCCAAAAAACTGGGTATTAAAATTTATTTATTTTTCCTTTGTTTTGATACCTGTAAATATATAACTCAACACTTATATCAAAGTGTCAAGGAAAAATCCTTTCTATCGCTCAAATCATCTTTATTTAATAGTTTTGCATGTTACACTGTCATCGTTTGATAAATACTAAGCATTGGATAAAGTATACTCAAAATTACAAATGCTACTATAAATGCTAAAAAAATTATTATTATTGGTTCTATCAATGAGGTAAGCTGTTGAACCGAAGTCTCAACCTCTTCATCATAAAAGTCGGCGGCTTTATCAAAGGAATAATCCAAATTACCTGATTCCTCACCTATTTTAACCATTGAAACCAGCATCTGCGGGAAATACTTCATATCTGTTAATGGTTGAGAGAGCCCTTTCCCCTGCTTTATATCATCAATAACCTCTTGTAACTTCTCTTCTATAATTATATTTCCCAATAGTTTTTGTACCACCTCTAAGCTTTGCATTATTAGTACTCCTGATGCCAATAGAGAAGCCATAGTCCTTGCAAAGCGTGCAGTAATAATATTTTTTGTTACACCTTTTATAATAGGTGCGGACATTGCTAATCTTCCAAATACTCTTCTGCCAGTATCAGATTTTTTGAAGTATTTGGTACCAACAGCTATTCCTATTATAATGAGAATCATTAACCACCAGAAACGTTGGAATACACTGCTTATATTTATTAGTATTACTGTAAATATTGGTAATTTTGCGCCAAACCCATTCAAGATACTAGCAAAGGACGGTACAACCTTTATCATAAGTACCATTATTACAACAACAGCTACTACTAATACTACAAGAGGGTATGTCAATGCTCCTTTAATCTTATGTAAAAGCTTATTCTCCTTTTCAAAGTGCAAGGCCATGGTTGAGAAAGACTTATCCAACATACCGCTTATTTCTCCAGATTCTATCATGTATATTAGGATTTCTGGAAAAATGCTATGCTGCTTCATGGCTACAGATAGTGCTACACCCTTTTGAATATCATCATAAATATCCCCAATGCACTGCTGTAATGTTGGATTTACTGTTTGCTCCTTCAAAATATCAATAGCCGTTGCTATTGGAACCCCTGCCTGCAAAATAATTGCAAACTGTCTGCAAAATATCGCTAAGTCTTTTACAGATACCTTTTTTTTGAAAATCGCCAACTGCGTAATGTCTGTAAATGCATTTATTTCTTTTGCCTCTACTAACTCAAAGCCCTTCTCAAGCAACTGTTCCGATAGCTGCTCACGGCTACTAAAATTGGTTCGCCCAGAAATTATTCTATTATCCTCTGCTCTGGCCTTAAAATTATATAATGGCATACTTGTACTCACCTATTCGTAGATTAAAAATTTAATTACAGTGCAATACCTATTGCATTACCAAGGTAATTGATTCTAGTATTATCAAGGTTCTTGTAAAATTCTACGCCTGCTATCTCTAGAGAGTTAATAGTAAAACAAGGTAGCTTGAAAACTTCCTCAAGGTATTCTCTAAGACCTACCAACTGAGAGCCCCCACCTGTAATCAATATCTTGCTTATCTTTTCTCCGCCACATCTTGCTATGTAAAAGTCAAAGCAGGTATTTATGTTTCTAACAATATCATTAACCACAACCTTTGCAGCCTCACTGCAGTTCCATTCCATGTCATTGTTTATATCTCTCTTTGACACTATTCCATATTGCTTTTTATACTTTTCTGCAAGGTCAATCTTTGTTTTATCGACTATTATTTTATCGTAAATAGATCTATCAATATTTGTACTACCAACAAGAATTACTCTGTTAAACTCGAGAACCTTATTCTTTATAATATTCACTATGGTTGTTTCAGAACCGAAGTCAAGCACAGCTATGGTTCCAGAATCAAGACTGTAGTTCTTTTTTCTAGTAAGGCTAGCATTGTTATTTGTTTGCTGCTTAATAGTAATATCCTTGTTAAATAGCTTTGATATGCTATTAGCAGGAGTATCTACTGAAATAGGCTTAAGGTTAAGTGCTTTGAGAATGTCTACATAGCTGTCTATGATAGCTTTATTAACTGCGGTCACAAACACTCTTATCATGTCTTTACCGCCCTTATTAATATGCTCAAGCACCTTAAAGTCAATGCTATGTTCATCTAGGTTAATAGGCATGAAGCTTTCTATTTCCTCATACACCATGTCACTGATTTCAGATTCACTAACATTATCAAGCATTATTATTCTAGTGATAATATTTGTTCCTGACATAACAATTTTGGCTTCCTTGGCATTGAGGTTATTTTCCTGCATTACTCTTCTTATTTCGTCAATAACCTTAGCCTTATCTTTTATTGCTCCATTCTTAATGCAATCCTTTGGCGTATTGCCTATTCCAAAATTGACAATCTCAATTAAATTATCGTCTTTCTTCTTAATCTGAAGTATTTTGATTAATCTAAAACCAATATCAATACTAAGAAAACTATTATTCATAAAAGAAAATGCCATAATAACCCCCCTGACAGCCCTATTTGATATAAAATAACTACAATTTATATAAGTAATTTCCTTAAGTTCTCTGGATCAACTGCGTATGAGCAGGCTGCTTCATAATTTATTTTGCCCTGTTTAAAAAGCTTTGACAGGCTTGTATCCATTGAATGCATTCCGTATTGTGCGCCATTGTAGATACAACTGTTTATCTGCGGAATTTTACTTTCACGGATAAGGTTTGATACAGCTGGTGTTGCTGTAAGTACCTCGGTTGCAACTACTCTACCTGTGCCATCAGCTTTTTTTAACAATTGCTGAGAAATAATCCCTTGTAATATAGTTGATAATTGATTCCTTACCTGCGGTTGTTGATATGGTGGAAAAACATCAATTATTCTGTCTATTGTCTTTGCTGCTCCAACAGTATGTAGTGTTGAAAAAACCAAATGCCCTGTTTCTGCAGCTGTCAAAGCCGTTGATATTGTTTCTAAATCTCTCATTTCGCCTATTAGAATAACGTCAGGGTCTTCTCTTAATGCTGATCTTAAGGCTTTTGAATAACTCTCTGTGTCTCTCCCAACTTCTCTTTGGTTTACAACGCTTTTCTTGTGCCTGTGTATATATTCTATTGGGTCTTCAATTGTTATTATATGGTTCTTTGTACTGCTATTAATATAATCTATCATTGAGGCCAGTGTAGTAGATTTCCCACTTCCAGTTGGTCCGGTTACAAGCACAAGGCCCCTTGGTTTTAAAGCTAATAGAGGACAGATTTCAGGAAGTCCTAAATCCTCCAGCTTAGGTGTCACAAAAGGTATTGCACGGTATGCTGTAGCTATAGAGTCACGTTGTTTAAATAAGTTAACCCTAAACCTAGCCATTCCAGCAACAGAATATGAAGTATCCATCTCTCCAGTACTATTGAATCTATCAAAATCCTTTTCATTCAGGCATTGCCTTGCAAGATCTTCGCAATCGTCCTTAGTAAGTACAAATTCATCTCTATATTCCAATTCACCATAAACTCTATATACAATTGGAATTCCGGTTGTAATATGTACGTCTGATGCTTTACGCTCAATTGCTTCTTGCAAAATCTCTATTAAATTCATATTTACAACCCCACTAAAATAAGTTTAGTACTTACTATATGTAACTCTAAGCATTTCATCAATGCTAGTTGTTCCGTTTTTAACTACCCTTGCACAGCTATCTCTTAAGGTATTCATACCCATACTAACTGCAAAATCCTTAAGTTCTCCTGGTGAAACATTCTTTGCTATAAGCTCTCTATGCTGTCTTGTAATATTCATTATTTCGTAAATAGCTATTCTACCTTTATACCCTGTTTCGTTGCACGCGCTGCAACCACATGCCTTATAAACTGTAACGTTTTCTTTGTCGTTAATCTTGAGTAAATCTTTTTCAGTCTGGTCTAGCTCGTGCTCTTTTTTACATTCAGGACATAAGCGTCTTACAAGACGTTGAGCTATAACACCCACTATTGATGACGAAATAATAAATGGTTCTATACCCATATCAACTATTCTAGTTATTGAACTAGCTGCATCGTTGGTATGAAGGGTACTTAGCACCAAGTGACCTGTGATAGCAGCTCTTGTAGCAATTTCTGCTGTCTCAGCATCACGTATCTCACCAACCATTATTATATCTGGGTCCTGTCTTAGGAATGCTCTAAGTGCAGTACCGAAGGTTAGCCCAGCCTTATTATTAACCTGTACCTGATTAATGCCCTTTATAGTACATTCAACAGGATCCTCAACAGTCATAATATTAACTGTGGAATTGCTCAGTTCCTTAAGGGCAGTATATAATGTAGTGGACTTACCACTTCCTGTAGGTCCTGTAACAAGCACTATTCCATGAGGATTTGACATTATCTCATCAAACTTTTGCAAATCATCATCAAACAACCCTAACTGCTTCTTTGAGATGCTGAAGGACTCCTTGTCCGCTATTCTTATTACTACCTTTTCTCCAAATAATGTTGGCAGAATAGATACACGCATATCATAGTTCTTTTTATTGATAGACAATGATACTCTTCCGTCTTGCGGAATACGCTTTTCAGCAATATTCAGAGAGCTAATAATCTTAATTCTAGCAACCAAGGCCGGTTGAATCTTTTTGTTATGCTTCATCACTTCAATTAGCTTACCGTCTATTCTATAACGAACCACTACAAAGTCTTCATATGGCTCAATATGTATATCACTTGCCCTCTCTGTAACTGCCTTTTGAAGGATCATGTTAACCATCTTGACAATTGGGGCATTTGTAACATCCGTTAAATCCGACAAATCTTCTTCTTGCTGAGCAACATTAATCTCAACAGCAATTTCTTCGTTTAATTTTCTAAATTCCTCGTCGAAATTTACTTCTTTATTTACTTCAATCTTTTGTTCAGGTACTACTGGTTTCTCCTCTATGCCTATCGAGGGTGGAGCAACTTTTTCCACCTTAACAGGCTTCTTGTATAATAAGTTTATCTTTTCAAAAATTGCATCTTCTTTTGCCAAGAAAGGAATAATTTCCTTTGCGGTACATAATCTTAAGTCATCTAGAGCAAAAACATCTGAAGGATCTGTCATGGCGACATGAACTGTATCTCTCTCTACTTTTATTGGAATAACTCCATGTCTCCTTGCTAAAGATTCCTTTATAACATTAGCAGTAGCTTCATCTATCTCTATACTATCAAGATCTATGTATGAAATATTCAACTGTGCTTCAAGACAACTATTTAATACTTCCTGTGTTATATAGTTGTTTTTCACCAGTATAGTTCCAATTCTTTCCTCCGTTTGGTTCTGGACACCTAGTGCTTCGTCCAACTGTTCATCAGAAATCATTCTGCAAGTTACTAGTATTTCCCCTAACCTGCTCTTAAAAATAGGTGAAGCAGAGACATTGTTATCGCCGTATAATTTTTGTATAGCCTGCTTATCTAAGGTTTCCATCTCTTCAATAGATAATAATTTTTGGGTAACCTCCGGTTTAACTATATTTACCTTGAAAACCTCATCTATTAGCTGGATAATTTGTTCTTCGTCACACATAATAGGCTTTATTTCACATTTTGTGGCCATAACTAAATCGTCCAATGCAAATAAATCCTTTGGATCCCTCATAGCAACTGATAATTGGTTGCCATTACGGGAAAGTGGAAGGCAACAGTAATTCCTTGCCATCTTTTCGTTGATTTTTTTGGGTATATCTGTATCTTCAAATGTATATCCTTCCAAATCAAGATAGTCTACATTTAGCATCTTGGCTTTGGTAAATAGTAAATCCTTATTGGTAACTATGCCCATGTCTTGAATAACATCAATTATAGGCTTCTTTGTACTAATCTGCTGATTTATAGCCTCTTTGTATTGCAAAACTGTTATTATGCCTTGTTCAAGAAGAATATCTTCTACACCCTTGTTTTCCACACCTAGCATAAGACACCTCATTTATTATTGTGATATTAACTTTGGTTTGCAAAAATAATGTTTTATGTAAATCTTAAGTTATTATTACTATATTGTAATTTTATGTAATCAATACTATTCAAATTCTATCATGATTTAGAAAATATTTCAATTATTTTACTAAATTATTCACGAAACTTGTTCATATAGCACAAATTTATATTAAACAAACAAAAAAAAGCCTTAAGGCTTGTGACCTTAAGAGCTCTTTATACTAGTTTTTATATATTATCCATTGGTGTTATAGTGTTGTGATACTAAGTTAAAGGCTTTACATAGTTTATACAAATATATAAACGGTCCCACAATTACTATTGCTAATAATACGTTAAAAATCCAAAAATCAGCAGCGCCAAATTTGTAGTCTATGTTACGGCGATTCAGTTCAGACCCAATTCTATTAGAAATCCTATGGAACCATACTAAAACTGCAATACCAAAAGTGATTGGACCTACCAAGAAGAAAAGTAGACAGTAGTGCATTGTCTTTCTACCATCATAGCGGCTTGCTATAATGTTAATATTGGTGGACATGCTTGAGTAAAACACAATAGAATAAATCCCTAGCGTAATGATACTAAGCAAAATAAATTTAAGAAGGGAACGGCTGGTATTAAGCTGACCAACAGGAGCAGTTGATGGCTGATAAGCCACAGAGCCTTGATTGTTCATAAAAACCTCCAAAATTTGATATTTTATACACTTATTATAATAAATAACTCTAAATTAGTCAAATATTTGCAAAAAACTATTGTTTGAGCTATATTTAAAATGTAATATGTGGGTTGTATTGAATAAAGCCGCCTAGCTGTATCACTACAACTAAGCGGCTTTTTGATTAGTACTTATTTTAAGGCTCCTATATCAATAATTAGTCAAAATATGGAATTTATATGATGTTTGTGGATTATTTTGTAATTATTTGCAAACATGTGCAACCCAGAGAGTTGCTTAACTCTGTACTTCAGGTAAATTGATACACAATAACACTAACCATACTCTCTGCTTTATTTATTTACTTCCCTCCCGCTCTAAATCCGATTCCCCATATGGTATCAATATAAGAATAGTCAGAGACCTGTTTTATCTTACTCCGGATATTACTGATATGTACATTTAGGGTTTTATCTTCACCAAAATATGCTTCATTCCATGCAATCTCAAACAATTCCTGCTTAGTAAACACTTTATTAGGATTAGAAAAAAGCAAGAAGAGAATATTGTATTCCTGCCTTGTAAAATTAACAACATTTCCATCTATCATAACAACGTGGCTTACGTCGTCAATTTCCAATCCGTTTCTCCCTATATATTTATATTCCTTTTTGTGCGTCTCCACTGTTTTATTCAGTTGTAGCTTTACTCTTGCTAAAACTTCACGTACATCGAATGGCTTAGTAATGTAATCATCTGCACCTTTTTGCAATAGCTCTACCTTTTCTGTAATTTCTGTTTTTGCTGAAACAACAATAATGGGAATTTTTGTTTTTGCTCTTAACCTTGCAAGAACCTCTTCCCCAACCAGTCCGGGCAACATCAAATCAAGAATTACTAGGGAATAATCTTCTTCCATAGAAAAATAAAGAAGCCCTTCCGTCCCCGAAAATGCTGACGTTACAATATATCCACTTTTCAACAATACAGTAGCCAACATGCTGTTAATTTCATTATTGTCTTCTATAATCAGTATCTTCTTCATACCTAGTACCTCAAAATCTTAATTCAATCCCAAACCAGCCACAACCTCTTGAAAAGGATTTAACAGTCCCTCCCATCTGCTCTATCAATTCCTTCACAATACAAAGCCCTAAACCCGTTGAATCCTGTCCGCTTCTTGCACTGTCACCCCTATAAAATCTTTCAAATACCACCGATAACTCCTGTGGCAGTATTTTTGCTGTTCTGTTTTCGAAAACAATTCTGGTTTGATTTGCTTCTTTTTTCATAGCAATATTTACTTCCAAGCAGCCATGATTACGAATGTTTTTCATTATATTCATAAAAATTCTACTTAAATCCTCAATATTTCCGAATATATCAAACCTCTCCTCTGGAATTTCTAGTGCTACCCGCATTCCTTTTGCATTTAAGTCATCATAAAACAGAAAAAGTGTTTCACATAAAATCTGTCTTGCATCGCATATATCCTTAGGCTTCTCATAGCCCTTGAGGCTTAGCTTGGAAAACGTAAAAAATTCATCTAGCATTGAACTCAAGGTTTTCAGTCTATGATGTATAATCTCCTTATAATGCGCTCTCTCTTCCTCATTTTCACATTCATCCAACATCTGAAAGTACCCAGTAACAGAGGTTAATGGTGTACGGATATCATGTGAAATATCCGTAACCATCTTGGCTATTTTTTCTTCCCTGTTTTCATGCGAAATACACTGATTTCGTTGTCTTTCTAATAAACAATTCAATTCTTTTTGCATATCCCTGATACATTTAGATTTTATGTCTATTGAAATCTCTCTATTGCTTTCCTCTTCTGCATGAAATCTTAGTTGTCTCACAAAATCATATATCTGCCTTCTGTACAAAAAATGATAAATTAGAATTGCTATTAGTAAAACTGTCAGAATTATTGTATTAACCATATAACATTACCTTACTATACCTTATTATTAATAAATATCTCTTATTTTGAACATCAATGAACCAATTACTAAATACATAATAAGACTAATTCCTCCTGTCATAAGAGCAGGAACCATAAGGCTTACTATATTGTCGGGTACTATCATTCTTGCCATTGCAGCTAACATATGCTCACTAATTATACCACTACCGTGAAAAGCATTTTCCACAAACTGAACTATCAAAACACCTACTCCCATTCCTGTAAATATACCTACAAGAATTCCTGTCACCAGACTTCTGGTAATCTCCATCAGCGTTAAGATAAAAATACCATACGCAGTGTGAATAAGCCACTGAATTGCCATATAACTTACAAACTCTTTTGAAAAAATATCGTCCCCCTGTAATCCAGAAGCTACAGATACTAATGGAATAATACATAAATTCATAAACACAAATATCATTATTGGAACTACTTTTGCTAGAAATATCTGCTCCTTGGACTTTGAGCATGCATTCAGATTCTTCAGAAATCCTCCCGCTCTCTCAGCATTTGAAAATAATGAGACAAATATGGCTATAAACATAAGTATCATACCAGAACCAACAAACTCCACAGTCATCATGGAAGCCGATGTAATAATTTTTAATCCAATGGTCATTCCTGCAGTATCATGTGCATCAATATTTTGCTGCTGCATTATTTCCTGATTAAGAGCCTGGGGTTTTTCTGAACTTTGGTCCATAATTAAAAAGCCTGCAAGAAGTGCTGTGATAATCAAAATCACATAAACTGTTTTTGTTTTTATAAAACGATACAAATTCATTCTGATTAGGTTCATTTTTCTATTCTCCTCTTCGTTAATGCTAAGAAAAAATCCTCAAGGCTCTCATTCTGAGTTCGTATCTCCGATATTGGAACCCCTGCTTTTACAAATGCAATAGTAATTTCCTGAATACGCTCAAGGCAATCATAGGCATATATTGTTTTTGTGTCCACAACGGAGTATTTCGAAATCCCCATACTTTCAAGTGATACTGTTGCTTTTTCAGGCATATCTGTAGTAATTTCAACCTTTTTTGCACATTTTTCTTCAAGTTCCTCTTTAGTAAGCTGTACAAGCAATTCTCCTCCATCAATAATGCCTACATGAGTTACTATTTTATATAGCTCCTCAAGAATATGGCTTGATATAATAAACGTTATTTTGTGATCTTTATTAAGCCTTTCTATCAAACGACGCATCTCTAGTATCCCCTGAGGATCTAAACCATTAATGGGTTCGTCCAATATCAGAAAATCGGGCGTCCCAATAAGAGCTAACCCAATTCCCAATCTTTGCTTCATTCCTAAAGAAAACTGCTTTACCTTTTTACTTCCTGCTGAATCTAGACCTACGATTTCAAGAATCTCATTTACCTTTTCTTTGCGGTAAACCCCCATCCCGATTGCTTTCAATTTTAGGTTTTCAAAGGCCGTCATTCCCTCATAAATCCCAGGGTTTTCAATTAATAATCCTATTCTTTTGTGCTGTGCTACAGACTTGTCTCTTGATTTGCCAAATAGCTGTATTTCACCCTCTGTTGCATTAGCAAGTCCTGAAATCATCTTCATAAATGTTGTTTTGCCAGCTCCATTTTTTCCAATTAATCCATAAATGGCACCCTTTTCTAACTGCATAGAAATGCGATTCACAGCAATTTGTGTTCCGTATTTTTTGCTAAGACTTCTTGTCTCTAAAATATTTTCTTTCATTCTGTTTATCTCCTTTCGAGATTATTGTAGAAAAAAAGAATTCATATATCGCAAAGAAATGTTTAAGATTTTATTAATTTTTTTAATCTAAGTAATGAACATTTTTACAGTTAAAGTACTATTCCCCATATACAATACTACCACAATATAGGTAAAAATAACCATAACTAAAATACTTTACGCATTTTAGTTAAAAAGCTATTTACTGAAATATTAATATAGTAGGAAAACCATAGGATGGATCTTGGTTATATTCCTCCACAAACAACAAAAGCTTGTAACCCCATTGGTTACAAGCTTTTGTTTGGTACGCCCGACACGATTCGAACGTGCGACCTGCGGTTTAGGAAACCGACGCTCTATCCTGCTGAGCTACGGGCGCATTTATGACTTCATTATTATACTAGAATTGATATATGATTTCAAGGGGGTTTTTTAGCCACCCCCTTGCCCATAACCTTGTACTTTACTGCATTTTATTCTTATGCTATTTGCTTGCCTTTATAAGGCTATTACATGTATTACAGCATTACGACGAGTTATATCTAATTTTTCATTGACATTCCTTACGTTCTATATACAAGGCATTACATTTCCGCCACACACAGGCAGGTATACCCCTGTAATATTACTTGCAAGGTCTGAGGCCAAAAATGCAATAGCATTTGCTACCTCTTGATCTGTACCCCTCCTTTTAAGTGGTACTGATTTCTCATACTCTGAGTTCTTCTCTGTTCCATTTATTCTGTCATTCTCGCTAATTGTCCAACCTGGAGCCACCTGGTTGACGGTAATATTATGCTCTCCAATTTCACGTGCAAGTACTCGAAGCACACCATCCATTCCCCTCTTCCCCGCTACATATGCCGATTGATTTGGGAAGTTCTGCATAGCGCACTCTGTGTTTATTGCAATCACCCTGCCACTTTTCTTTTTAATCATGTCGGGGACAAAAGCCTTTGCCATTAAAACATTTTGCAATACACATGACTCAAACTGACTCTCGTAGTCTTCTACTGATTGGTCCAATACACTTGTCCAGTTATATTGAATAACTGCATTGTTTACTATAATATCAGGTGCCCCAAGCTCAGCAAGTACCTTTTCTTTCATGGACATTATACTGTCGAGACTTGTAATGTCTGCCTGAACAGTAATGGCTCTTCTACCTAATTCGGTTACGTCCTCAAGCACTTTTTGTGCATTTTGAGCATTTCCACCATAGTGAATAGCAATATCTGCTCCACACTGTGCCAAAGTTCTAGCAATTACTCTTCCAAGTTGCCCTGATGCTCCCGTTATAAGTGCTATCTTTCCTGATAAATCAATAACCATAAATATCCTCCTTGTGTGTTCAGTACTTTTAACCTCATTTTTTTATAGCTTAGTTAACACTACTATTTATCTAACCTAATCCCCGTTCACCCAAGTCATCTATAAGTCTTACGCTCGCCGTGGACTCATTACGGCGCTCATTGTACAGTCAGTTGTCTTATCAGTTGTAGCGCTCGCTGCCGACTAGTTTCGGTGTCCTTTACTCGCGCTCGTTAGTACCCTCGCTATGGTTTTTATTAAGCTCATCCTTACGATTTAACCTCTACAGGTATATCCTTTTCAAGCTTTGGCAAGTGCTTCTCATATCCCTTAGATATAACCCTTATTACAAATGGAACCCCTCTTACTACCCAATCACAGCACCAGACTATCCATATACCGAATAATCCAAAAGAAGTAAACTCAATAATTATGTACGCTCCAAGCACTCTGACTATCCACATGCTTGCAACCGAAATAACCGTAACAAATACTGCGTCTCCTGTGCTTCTCAGACAAGCAGGTGCTACAAATGCCGCAGACCAGAAGATAGGTATACATATAAGTGTCATGTAAGTCACTTCTAATACCATTTTATATACATCAGGTTCTGGTGAGTATAGCGATATAACAAATCCTGCAAATGGCGCAAATGCTAGAGAAACTACTGCTAACATGGCCATAGAGTATCCCGTTAATCTTAGCGTCATTTTCTTAATGTCATTTCTATGCTCAGATCCAGCATACTGTCCTATTACCGTTACAGCTATTATAGTAAAAGCTGCCCCTGGTATGTTTATCATTGCATTTATAGAGTTTGCAATGCTGTTTGCCGCAAGGGCAGCCGTTCCTAGTCCGGTAATAATAGTTTGTACCAGAAGCTTTCCGCCATTAAATATCAAGCTATCTACTCCAGCAGGTATCCCAATAAATAAAACCGGCTTTAATATTTTTGACTCAACCCAATAATTCTCTTTGAAAGTTTTAAACGAGAAGCTTGCTACATGGGGTCTAACAGGGTTGAGAACCACCAGACACCCGAATATTCTAGCTAATATTAGAGCAATACCGGCACCAAGAACACCCAAATCAAATACAAATATAAACAATGCACCTGCTAATACATTTGCAACATTTGATATTATACCTGCTACCATAGGTGCCTTAAAATTGCTGCTGGCTCTTAGCGTTCCTGTAATAGCACTAAATAAGCCTAGGAATGGATAAGAAATTGCTGAACATGCCATATATATTCTTGCTGAGGACTTTACACTTTCTTCAGCCTTACCAAATAGTGCTCCTATTATTTGATTATCAAATATGTACAATACCGCTCCAGTCAAAATAGCCAAAATCAGAACTGCCGTTATGGATTGCGAGGCTGTTTTTAAGGCTGTATATTTATTGTGTGCACCTATGTGCTGCGAAACAACTACTGTGGCACCTGTTGCAACTGCTGCAAAAATATTTATAGTTACAAAATTAATAGAGTCAACAATAGAAACTGCTGAAACAGCGTAAGAACCCAAACCACTTACCATCATAGTGTTGACCACGCCTATGGCAGCAATCAATAATTGCTCAATAAACGCCGGAAAAAACAAACGAAATAAATCCTTTTTAGTATACATATAATATAACCCCAGTGTTAGTGCGCTTATTTGTTACGAGTGACTTGAATGAATAAAACTATACTTTATGTATTAAACTGATTATACCATAGTACATTTAATAAGTTAATGCAAGTTTCGTTTGGAAAATGATACACTATAGAATAGAAAGTGGTAAACTATATTTAGTAATTCATAAGCTATTTTGTGAAATCGGTAAGTAATTTTATATAGTTACATATTTTAGGTGACACAAAATTACCTAGAACAATAAATCACTTTTTAATTAAGAATAATATAATTTAAGTAATAAAAAATTATTAAATAGAAATTAATAAGAAGTGGTATAAATAAAACATGGATTTATTATTAAGGAGGATTCGTATGTCAAAAAGTAAAGCACTTCCCAAAAGAGATGAAATCGATGATAAGTTTAAATGGTCTCTCTCCGATATATACCCAAATATTGAAAGCTGGGAATCAGATTTCAAAAAGGTAAAGGAGTTGTCGGCCCAAATGCCATCCTTCCAGGGCAAGTTGTCACAAAGCTCAGACACATTATTAGACTGCTTTAAAAAGAGTGATGAGTTATTATCTCTCAATGATAAAGTATATGTGTACGCAAGGATGAAGAGGGATGAAAACAATGCCAACTCAATCTTTCAAGCCCTTACTGACAGAGCCTCTTCACTTGCAACAGAAGTATTTGCAGCGATATCCTTCATTGTTCCAGAAATGCTTAATATCCCTGAGGATAAACTAATGAGCTTTGTAAACGATAATGCTGATCTAAAGGTATACCTATTCACTATTAAAGAAAGCTTACGTCAAAAAGAGCATATCCTTTCAGAAAAAGAAGAAGAGCTATTGGCACTTTCACTAGAAGCAACCGATACCGCTGGTGACGTATTCACAATGTATAACAATGCTGATATCAAATTCCCCTACATAAAAAATGAAGAGGGGGAAGAAGTTGAGGTTACAAAGGGTAGATATGTCTCATTCCTGGAAAGTAAGGACAGACGTGTTCGTGAAGATGCGTTCAAGGCCGTTTACAGCACCTACTCAAAAATGAAAAACACCCTTGCTACAACTCTTACTGGTAATATCAAGAGGAATAAGTTCTATGCTACAGTGAGGAAATATCCTTCCTCCTTAGCTGCATCCTTGGATAATGATAATATCTCAACAGAGGTATACGACAATCTTATCGAAACGGTAGGAAAAAATCTTCACCTCTTGGATAGATACTTAAAGCTTAGGAAAAAGGTTCTAAAGCTACCTGAGTTGCACATGTATGACCTTTATGTTCCCATTGTTAAAGAGTTTGACAAGAAGATTCCATACGAAGAAGCAAAGTCCATGGTAATTGAAGGGTTAAAGCCTCTTGGAGAGGAGTATAGCACTTACTTGAAAAAGGGCCTTGAGTCAGGTTGGATAGATGTTTATGAGAATGAGGGCAAAACCAGTGGTGCATATGCGTGGGGTTCATATAAGACCCATCCATATGTCTTGTTAAACTATCAAGATACCATAAATGATGTGTTTACACTTGCACATGAAATGGGGCATGCGCTACACTCTTATTACACCAATATGACTCAGCCGTATGTATACTCTGAATACAAAATATTTGTTGCAGAGGTTGCTTCAACGGTAAATGAATCGTTATTAATGCGCTACCTTCTCCCTCGCGCTCAAA
Source organism: Bacillota bacterium (assembly GCA_023439045.1). Lineage (GTDB taxonomy): Bacteria > Bacillota > Clostridia > Acetivibrionales > DSM-1351 > Ruminiclostridium. The sequence goes on from JAEXOY010000045.1 coordinate 148,880, forward strand.
GCAAGGCAGAGAAAGCATACCTTCTCAATCATTACCTTGAAGAGTTCCGCGGAACAATGTTCAGACAGGTGATGTTTGCAGAATTTGAGAAAATCATACATCAAAATATAGAACAAGGTGAGGCTCTGAATGCCGACCAGCTATGTGATATATATTATAAGCTTAATGAGAAATTTTTCGCAGAAACAGTATGCGTAGATAAGGATATTGAGATGGAATGGTCTAGAATACCACATTTCTACTCTAGCTTCTATGTTTACAAGTACGCTACCGGCTTCTCAGCTGCTACTGCAATTGCCAAAAGCATTTTATCTGAAGGACAAAGTGCTGTTGACCGTTATCTGAAATTCTTAAAGAGCGGCGGTTCCAATTACCCGCTAGAACTATTGAAGCTTGCGGGTGTGGATTTATCAACACCTAAGCCCGTGCAAGATGCTCTGGATGTTTTCAAAGAAACTCTTGATGAGCTTGAGGCTTTACTGGAGAACTAGTACTTGGAATTTGGGCTAAGTGCTTATTAATGCATCAAATACTTTAATGAGGTTAGCCTTTGATATGTAGAACTCTGCTCAAACCACTGATTAAATAACAACTTACCACAAGGAGGACATTATAATGAATGACCCACGTATTGAAAAGCTTGCAGAAAATCTAATTAATTATTCCTGTGAGTTAAAACCAGGCGAGAAAATATTTATAGAAAACATAGGTCCCGAAGTACCACTAACGAGGGCATTAATACGTCAAGCTTACAAGGTCGGCGCAATCCCCTACCACTCAATAAAAAATCCTGAGCTTCAGAGAGTGCTTCTAGAACAGTGTACAGAAGAACAGCTAAAGGACATGGCGCGCTATGAGCTTGAAAGAATGAAGGATATGCAGGCTTATATAGGCATTCGAGCCGGCGATAATGTGAGTGAATTAGGAGCAGTTCCCGCTGAGAAAATGAAGCTATACATGTCTTTGTTTATGACCCCTGTTCATTCCATGCAGAGAGTTGCACATACAAAGTGGTGTATTTTGAGGTATCCTACACACTCTATGGCTCAATTGGCAAACACCCCAACTGAATACTTTGAAGATTTCTATTTCAATGTATGCAATCTGGATTATAGTAAAATGTCAAAGGCAATGGATCCTCTAGTTGAAGCAATAAACAAGGCTGACAAGGTGAGAATCACAGGCAGGGATACCGATTTGACATTTTCTATTAAGGGGCTTAATGGTATTAAGTGCGACGGTAAGATGAACATCCCTGATGGAGAAGTATTTACAGCACCTGTAAAGGATTCTGTTAATGGTGTAATAAGTTACAATTGTCCTGCCGTTTATCAAGGAGTAACCTTTGAAAACATCCGCCTTGAATTCAAGGATGGAAAGATTATTAAAGCTACTGCAAATCAGACTGAGAGAATAAACAAGATTTTTGATACCGATGAAGGCGCAAGGTATGTTGGAGAGTTTGCTATAGGTGTAAACCCCTATATTGAAACACCTATGAAGGATACCCTTTTTGATGAGAAAATTGAGGGTAGTATTCACTTCACACCAGGTAGCTGCTATGATGAGTGTTCAAACGGAAATAAATCCTCCATTCATTGGGATTTAGTGTTTATACAACGTCCCGAGTACGGTGGTGGAGAGCTTTGGTTTGATGACACTTTGATTAGAAAGGATGGACTGTTTGTTCCAAAGGAATTACAGGGCCTAAATCCTGATAACCTCAAATAACTAAGCTTCTTTTAGTTAAATAACATCAAATAACTAAGCTTCTTTAGCAAGTATTAAAAAGGCTGCCATATTCAATGACAGCCTTTTTATTATTAATAATATTTCTTTAAGCTACTGCAAAGTTTTAGAAAATTCTTTTAATTGAATATACCCTATTCCCAAAATAAGTATCTTCTAAGGATTCCTGTATTACCCCTCTGGTCTTGCTAGCATGCAAAAAATTACTATCTCCTGTATATATTCCTACGTCACTAACATCTTTTTTGTCACTTGTCGAACTAAAAAATATCAAATCCCCTTCAGCTATCTGGGTTATATCAATGCTTGTGCCCGACCCACTCATTTTAACTAAGTCTCTAGGTATGTCAACACCATTAACCCTAGCGCTAATATAAACTAAGCCTGATGAATCAATTCCCCATTTACTTATTCCGCCTATTAGGTATATGGTTCCTTCAAACTTTTTAACCGTCTGCATAAATTCAGTAGTAGATGTTTTTTTAATTTGTGGTTCACTAATAGGTATAGCAATTACACCACCGTCTTCGACCCAACCTCTTCTCCCCTCAGGTAGAAATACCTCATAACCTGTGTTTGTCTTTGAGAATGAGTAAAGCTCAGTGCCCGTTACTACTTGCTTGAACTTAACGCTATTATTTGTACCGGTATAAATTTCAATATTTTTGGCTGTTACTACTATTTTGTTCTCTATACTTCCATCGATTATCCCAGAATAATCTCTCGATAAATACTTACTTCTAAGCCAGCCTGAATCCCCATTAAGCAAGGTTACTTTAGTCCAGTCTCCCTTTTCCTCTTCAACACTTAATAATTGGTTGTATAGTACTTGTGTCTTTCTCGTACTCATAACATCCGGATTTTCAAACACGTCCACCACTGTGTCAATAACAATTGCCGCATTTTCATGAGTGATGCCACTAAGCAATTGCTCATGAGAGGTCACGGGTATTTCTGTCCTGCCGCATCCTGCTAAAAACGCAAGAATTATTGATATGGCTAGAACGGCAGCAACTCTAAATCTCATATACACTTTACCCTCTTTTTTGTTTCCTTTTTTTATACTCTTCAAGCTTTTACTATATGTGTTATTTAACGTTATGTCAATGTGCAAATTTTACATTCTGAAAACTGCTGTAAAATATCTCTTTCTCTTTTCTTGCAAGAGAATATAAGAATCTGTCTTTTGGTGCTAATATCTGCTAAGCTCTTTGCCGCTTGCTTTATTCTGTTATCATCGTACTGAGCAAAGGGCTCGTCCATTATTATGGGCAATGCCTGTGAGCTAGAAGATATACTTTCTCCTAGTGCAAGTCGAAGAGAAAGATAAACTTGGTCAATTGTACCCTCACTTAACATAGCTGCAGGAATAAGGCTCTGTGTTTCGGGCTCTAGTAGAGTAAGCGTGAGTGAGTCCCCCGCCTTTACCTCACAGTATCTATTACCTGTTATCTCGGATAAATACTTCTCAAAATGTTCGTTCATACGAGGAAGCAGCTTTGCTTGGACCTCCTTACTTGCCTGTTGTAGTACATTTCTTGCCAAATCAAGAGCCGCCCCTCTTTTCTCGAGATTTGACTTTCTCATTGTAAGCAACCTAATTTCTTCTTTTAGCTCGTCCTGATTGTCAATATCTTCAAGCTTTGACATCACAGCATATAATCCTGCCTTTTCTAGTTTATAGGCTTCAATTCTATGTTGGAGTTCTTGGTATATTTCCTTTAGCTCAGTACATTGATCTGCCCCAGTTTCTATAACAGTATCTATAACTTGTCTCTCTCTACTACTAATCTTTTCGTACAGTTCATCCTTTTTGGCAAGCAATGTATCAGCTAAAGCATCTAATCTGTCTTCAAGACTAGCTAGTGCAATATCTGTTTTTGCAATATTGATCTCCTTTTGCCTTTCGACTATTCTTTCAAACTGAGTTTTCTCGTCTTTGATAGAGGCACCTAAGTTATCAAGCTGCTGTTGCAGTATATGCTCAATTTTTCTCGCATTTATAAGTGTATTGTAATTTTCAGTTAGTTCAGTAATACTGTTTACTCCTGCTGTCTTTAATATATTATTAAATGTAGCAAGCTTCAGCTCAATATCACTTTTTATTTTCGCTTGTGTATTTTGCTTTGTCTTTTCCTCTTGGTCACAGCTTCTTCTCTGCTTCGTCTTTTTATATCTAAAGAAAGCAAATATGCCCGATAATATTGCACCCACAGAAGCTATAAAATAAAATAAAGTATATTGTTTAGATGCTAAAACCAAAAATACAGCTGTGAGTACTGTACTTGTAAGAATGCAGTAATCCCATTTTTTGATTTGATTGTAAACAGTATCACGTTCTGTATTATCCCTTATTGTTGCATTGTTTAGATACTGTGTTTGGAGCTCATTTAGTTCTCTATTAAGGGCATGTAACTGTTCAAAGGACGTTTCTTTATAACATTCTAAGCTAGATAATCTCTCTATTTCCGCCCTTAATTCTATCAATTCGCTACTGATATGCTCATATTCTTTTTGTCCTGACTCAAGCTTTTCGGAAGCTTGGCGCAACGCCTCATTAAGAAATCTAAATTCCCTTCTTTTTTCTCTCAACTCCTTAAGTTCAGAATGTAGCTTACAATGCTCTAAAGCCATTGAAGCCATCATTGACCTGCTAGATAAATCATCAATAATAGTATTTAATTCAAAGTATCTTTCTTTATCTGCCTTTTGCCTTTTTCTATCCTCATCCATTCTTAAGTTGTTTTTCGAAAGCTCTTGAAGCCTCTTCTCAATAATGTCAAGTGGCCGAGTATAGCTTTTCTGTGTTCCAACCTGCTCTATAAGTGCGTCCTTTAACACATCCATAGCTTTTTTATAAGAGATATCTTCACTTCCGCTGTGCATTATATTTGAAACTCTCTGTAGCAAGTCTTTAGTAGCATTACTATCAAGTCTTGAGCCCATTTGTCTAATAAAAACTGTTCTTTCAAACAATTCCTCGTTTATACCCAAGATATTTTCTCCAAGACCTGTACCATCCCTACCCAATCCAAGAGAGCTTGTTATATCACTAAAGTTTTCATCAAAGATGCTAAGGTTTCCTGTTTCGAAATCCCTATCTATACGATACTTTTTATTGTTATCTAGTTCAATATCAATATACCCTCCAAACTGGCCACCACTCCATGGAGAATACCTTTTAACTCCTGTAGTTTTAGCATCCTTTGAGCCTCTTAATCTTTTAAGTCCGTACAACATAGCTTTTATGAATTCTTGCAATGTGGATTTCCCAGCCTCATTATGTCCGAATATAACATTCATCCCAGAAGATAACTCAATATCTAGCTTATTTAATTTCCCAAAACCCCTAATATATATATGAGCTATTTTCATATGTCCTCCTAAGCAATCAGTCAATTCTTCCCTGCTCCATGGCTTGCAACCCAAATTGAATTGCCATTTCTATAGTCTCTCTTTTATCAGTATCTAATTCTGCCTCAAGCATATCAACTAATATTCTTACAAATTCTCCCTTAATGCCAGGGTCCTCAATGTAGTCTTCATAACTAAATTTTGCTGACGTATTATTTTTAATTCTTATATAAAAGGCTTGTTTTTCTAGCGCTATTAATAATTGGCCAATATCTGGGGTGAATTTTTCATCAACAAAACCATTTAACACTATGTTATATAGATCTTCTTGGCTAGTAATAAATCTTTGTACCCTTTCGAGACACATCTGATTGTCAGTACAATCATTAATATCTATCTCTATATTATGATAATGCCTTTTAGCAGAGGCAATAAAACTCCAATCTACGTTTTTTTGACCATTATCATCTAATATTAGTTTACCCTCAACATACCCATGATGGCCTTCCTCATCAAATCCTAGAGGCTCTAGACTACCAGCATTAATCAATAAACCTTTTTCACCCTTAACAAAGTAGTGTCTGTGAATATGACCTATAGCTATATAATCCATATTAAGAGAAAACAGTTCCTTGCTGCTAATACTATTATAGTTTTGCTGCTCAAAAGGTAAATCTACAGTGCCATGCAGAGAAATTATATTGAACAGCCCAGCATCTACATTTTGGAGCTGCAATGACCTTATGTCTCCTCTCACATCTCCTTGCATTCCTAACCCATAAACACAAACACCCAACTTATCTAACAATATATAGGGCGTATCATGACATAAGATATGAACATTTTCGAGTTGTAACAGCTTTTGATAAGGAGACTGAATAGTATAATAGTCATGGTTTCCAGGACAAATAACTATCTGTGTATTATATAATTCAGAAAACATATTCTTAATAGTATTTATTGTTGACTGTTTTATATTGCTTTGCTCATATAAATCACCACATATTAGCAAAAGCTCTACATCAGATGCCTTTGCCCTGTTTACTATACCGTAGAGCGAGTGTAAAAGCTCCTCTCTTCTTTTTTCTGCCCTATCATTCCCTAGAGACGAAAAGGGCATATCCAAATGAATATCTGCTGTATGTATAAAATTGATGACTTTTGCCATTTAAAAACACCCCAAAAAAAATATAGGGATAGTAAGTTTAACTATTCCTATATATTATATTAACCTCAATATTTTAATAAGTAAATGGTTCCACAATCCCTTATAATTATCCGTCTACAGAATTATCCATTGTGATTACTACAAAGGCCTGTGCATAACTTTCACAATGTGATAATGAGAGCTTAATACTAATACCACCAATGCTTTCAAAGAATTGCTTTGCCTTGCCATAAAGCTCTACATAAGGTTTTCCACTTTCTTTTCTTCTGACCTCAATCTCACAAAATCCAGCATTTGCACCAATTCCCGTTCCAAAAGCTTTTGCTACAGCTTCTTTTGCAGCAAAGCTACAAGCATAACTATGGTACTTTGCTGCTCTCTTTTCTTCACAGTACTGCTGCTCAACCTTCGTAAACACCTTGTTCTTAAAGACTTCACCAAATGGTTTCTCCAAAGCATTCCTAACTCTTTTAATCTCTATAATGTCAGTACCTATTAATATATCCACAAACGTTTGTGCCATCATTACCTGAACAGATTAAAGAATTCTGCGAAGCTATTAAAATCATAAAACAGCTTTAGCTTTCTAACCTGCAAATCGGGAACTCCTGTTTTGGCAGCAATCCTTTCTAAAATATCATTATGAACATCATTATCAATAATAAATATATTATTATATGAGAATGGGTATATGTGCTTAAACTCTTCTTTTAAACTATCTAATATGGTATTCCCCTTAAAAACAAAATCTCTGGTATCTAAAATTTGAGCCACCGTTAAATCTATTTCACATTCAATAGCGGAGGTTATTTCTTGCTTTAACTCCTTTTTAAATAGCTCTATAAAGTTAGGCAGCATAAACTTCTGTTGCTGTTTTATAGTAGAGAGATTGTTTAGAACTGGTGCAATATGACCTGCTATTGTTTCCATTGTAAGAATTAACTCTTCATTGTCTATAAAGCCATGTTCTAATTCAAATATTATAATACAACCAAGCATTTCTAATTCCATTATATCAAGGTATATTGGTATAACAAGGATACCTTGAATATCACCTGCATAATTGGTTATGTCTTTTCCAACAAATTCTTTAGCTATAGCATTGCCCACTCCATAAATACTATCCCCTTCAAAAACTCGTCTCCAGCTATCGTTAGGCACTATTTGTTTCCCTTGTACTTGCTCAATATTTATGCTCTGAATCGCTTCAAAAACTTCACCCTCATTGTTATAGGTACAAATCAAACCCTTACTGACACTAAATGAAATTTCCAGGGTTCTTGCGGTGAGTTCCATAAGGGTCTCTACCTTGCTAGATGAATTTATGTTTTTTGTCAGGTTATTGAGTGATATAATCTTATTTAGCTTACTCTGAATAATACGCTTTTGCTCTGTAACCTCACCAAAAAGTTTAGCATTACTCAAAGCAGTATAGGTAGAGGACGCCAAACTTTCAATAAGTTCAAAAATACTCTGTCCGTACTCATGACCTGCAACAATCTCTCCTAAAGTTACAAAGCCAAATATCTGATTACTCTTTAGAATAAGCACTATGTATTTTACTTTTAACTCAGATAATTCCTGTATTCCTTCTTCAAATAAGGCGTTAAAGTAGCTGACATCTTCCTCATTTGAAGTATCTATAATAACCTTGTTAGCGTTTACTTTAGTGCTTCTATTTAACGTTAGCGATACGGAAATATTCTTAACCTTATAAAAAATATCTTTAAAACTCTTTAATGTATACTGAGTACTTTTTTCGTCAAGCAGAACAAACCCTGTCATCGTACTGTGTGTGAGTTCAGAGAATACATCCACCGAAATGCTGTACAATACGTCCATTCTTAATTCGCTAAGTAACACCTTCGATGACTGATTAATTGCAAAAAGATTAAATACCTTTTCGTCCAGCTCATTATTAACCTTAACTAGTTTTTCGTATCTAGAAAAATTCTCCAATGCTGTATTTATCAGTTTCATGAGAGACTCAGATATTATATAATCGTCTTCACAAAGAGTCTTTTCTGATATTATTATAAAACCATATAGCTTGTCTTCAATAATAAGTGGAACCAAAACTTCAACACCTAGTTCACTTACTCCTTCAACACTTAAGTACTTGGAAATATTATCTTGTCCATATAAAACAGTACCATAGAAAGTTGCAAGATTTTTAAGTTGCTCACAATTTATTATTTCTTCTGCTATACGAGTAAAGCCCTTTACCTTTTTGAGAACAAATTTATCTTTGTTAAACGTATATATAGCAGATTTATTCACTAGCAGAAGTTCATTTACAAAATCAAAAGCTGCCTCAATAATCTGATCAAACACTAATTTTTGGGAGAAGAATTCTATTGCTTGCATAAGCCCAGTATATCTAAAGAGCTTTGCTGATAGTACTTGATCTTTTTTTTCATCTTCAAGCCTGTTCAATATTGGTTGATAATTCATGTATTAAGCCCCCTTGCTTTATAATTTAAACCTCTTTCAATGCTCCGTCCTGGTAATAGAAACTTGTTCTTAGAAGCGGATTTTGTATATCTTTTGATACTTTATTAATTTCAAAATATGTATTAGGATAAGCTTTTTTGAGTATAGTTATTTCTCCCTCTCCTTTTGCCCTTAGATAATTTGCATAATCTTTTTTCTCTTCTTCAAGTTTTTGAAGCTGAACCTTCATATCTGCAAACTTTTCATTTAGCTTGTTAAATAGAAGCTTCTTATCACTAGGAGTATCGCCTGTTATTGAAAATATTGAAAGCTGCTGCTTCGTTGAGGTAATATCTTGTTTAAGGTCAGAAATGCTCTCGTTTAGCTTGTCCAATTTTTCTTTGTACAACTTTCTATCAAAACCTTTAACAAATATATTAGTTCTTTTTTCACTAGGGGCTCCATAAATGCTTGAAATTACCCTTATTTCAGCATTTATGTTACCCCCTATTATCTGTCCCTTCATAGACTCAAGTATAACTTCCTTAGCAGTAATATTACTGTTTAAGCAATAAAATCCAATATGTACACTACCCTCACAGAATATATCGGCATCTGCAACATACTTTAAGAATAAATTTCTCTTACACCTAATAACTGCTTTTCCCTTTCCTGCTATACCGCCCTTTATGTATATACTTCCTTCATTGCTCTTTATTTCTTTTGCACAACCTACACCGTAATCCCCCAGAATTTCTATATCCTTAGTAGAAGCAACTGAAAAGTTATCCTCAATAGTCCCTTTTACAGTGAGATATCCATCAAAGTCAACATTCCCTGTTTTAAAGTCAACATCTCCTTTAATCTCTAGATGATTGGATACTCCTATTCTATCTCCAATATAATGAACTGCTCCTGTTCTAGTGGCATATAACGTTGTCTTATTCCCAACAGTTTCTTCCTTAACAGAATTTTTATCATAATATAATGGATAGTTCTTTCCGTTCATGGATTTTATTACATTACCTTTTACAGTTTTCCCTTCCACCCCGGGAGTTGCATCAATTCTTTCACCTAACCAGGCTCCCTTTTCAACCATATTTATTAAGCTGAGCTCATAATGGTCAACATTCCCGTCGTCCTTTACTTCAGGGCGAACTTCTTTTAATTTATACATCGTTATTTGGGAGTCTTTGCCTGGTTCTGGAGGTATACCCTCTGCAATTAAAATTGGCTTTGAAGCCACAAGTCCATTAATAAGCACGTCCTTTTTTATGCCATAAACAACACCATTAGCATTTAATTTCTCAATTATCTGCTTAATGGTTTCAGGTTTTTGTAGCTCTGATTCATCTATCCGTAGTGTAAGATATGCCTTTAATTCGTCTCCAGATACTTCTACAAGTATTTTTTCCTTGGAAGTGGCAAACTTTCTAGCTTCTTTGGGTGCACTAATAAGCGCATCTTTGATAGCTACAAAATTTACAATTTGAATGTCTGATTGGGCACCTATAATTTTGTTAAATTGGTCAACATTTAGTCCTTTTTTAAAGGATTCTATATAGTATCCATCGCTTCTTTTAGTAATCTCAATATACGCTGATGAATAAATAATTTCATTTTTCATAACGATGCCCCCAATATATATTTATTGGCAGTGGATATACTATGCTAAGTTTGTTATTACATGCTAATGCGATTACGCCTTCTTTCTTGAAGTACATTATCGAGCGCAACTGCTTCATTAACTGCAGTTTCTAGTTTTTCAACCATTTCTTCAGACTCCACACTAGAAATAATTTGATGCTTAAATGCACCAATCATACTTTCAATGTAATCAAGCCTAGCATGAATTCTTTCCAGCTCATTCTTCTCATCTTTTACACGTTCAATTATCTTTTCGTCCATTTCAATAACGCCTTTGACATCATCAGCAAGCCTAACGTCCTTCATAAACTCTACTTTTCTTCTGTTAGCGTTAATTTTGTTAACTAAATCACTAATATTAATTTCAGATATCTCTTTTATTCTTATAGAATAGTTTGTGAGTAGCTTAATATAAGAAACAACCAAGTTTAAGCTTTGCTCAACTAGTTTTTCCTTGAGATAGCTATACTCCTCCCCTCGTCTTAGGGAATTGAGTATATCATTTTTGTCCTGTATTATTTTTCTGATTTTTTGCCTTTGGATAGGTGTAGGTGAAACATCTCTTATTTTAGTTGACAGTCTCGTACATTCTTTGTTTAAATCATAGATTTGCTTTCTCTTTTCTTTACGCCTATACTCTTCCTTGTACTTTTCACTAAAAATACTTTGCATAACCAAAGCCAGATACAACACTACTCCAGAACCATACACTCCTGCTGTAATTAATGTTTCATACCCTGTAGAATTAATCATATCACTAATACCATTGGGGTTATTTGTAATCATATATGCTACTACCAACCAAAAAGTAAGCGTAAATAAATTTCTAAACCTAAAAAAGGCACTGGTTAAAAAATTTGCGTTCATGGAGCTCCCTCTAAAAATTATCCTATATTTTTCTTGCTTAGTTTAAAACTAGCAAAACCAAATGCTAAAAACAGCACTGATTTTGCTAGCCTTCTAATTAATTTAATTATTAATTTGTTGCCTTGTTCTCATTCTTTTCCTTTACTTCGAATCCATTATCAGTACCACCTAGCATAGCCTCTGCTCTTGCTCTTGCTCTATCTCTAGCAGAATTCATATCAAGCCTCTTTAGCTTCATATCCATGTTGTCATTACTCAATGACTCAACAGCGTTTGCTCTAGCAGTCTTTTTGTTAACAATATCCCTTGCTCTGTCAAGATTGTCATTTACGCTTCCTACTCTGCTATTCTTTGAAGTGTATTGGGAATTAACAGAATTTATGTTTTCACGTAATGTTGCCATTTTAGCCTGTGACTTAAGAGTTCTAAGCTCATTGAGCTTAGAATTCATCTCTGATTCAAAAATTTTGTAATCCTCGCGGATCTTAGTTACCTGGGCCATAGCATTTTCATAGGTAGCATTATGAGTTTCAAACACTGCCTGATATTCTTCTTCCTGCACAAGTAATTCTACAAGCAATTCCTTGTCTCCTGATCTCTGTGCAGCATCTACTCTAGACTTAATTGCAGTAAGGTTTCTCTCAGCGTTTTTGAGTTCAATCTTTATCATTTCGGCATTAGTTTGTATATCTATTATTTGTTGTTCTGCTTCCCTTCTAGCCTTATCAATCTGATTTTTGATATCCTCAAAAAGGGCCTCAGGATTACGCTCCTCCATATTTCCAACAAACAATCCGAAAAAGCCTCTAAACATAGTGCCAAGTCTACTAAACAGTCCCATAATAATCCTCCTCAAACTATTTATGTATTATTCTTTATAAAATTAAAATATCAACTACATTTAAATGTATAATAAAAATGTCTTAAAGTAAATAGCTAAAATGTTACTTTATGGAACTATCAAACTGAGTCCAATACTTCTTTGGTAAAAGATCAATATCATCACACTCTGCAATAGCTAACTGGGTCATAAATTCAACCTCCTGAGTGCTAGGTCTGCATTTTTTAAGAGCCTCTTTCAGTATAGTGCTTGTGATGATAGGTTTCTCTTCGTTTTTATCACATGCAAGCTCATATGCCTTTCTGACCACTGTATCTATTTCTGCTCCTGTGTAATTATCAGCCATCTTTGCATGTGTTGAAAAATCCTTTATGTCAGTTTCTAGATTGTACTTTTTTAAAATTATCTTAAATATTTCTGCCCTTTCTGATGCTTCTGGCAGTAAAATAGGAATTTTTTTATCAAATCTTCCGGCTCTTTTAAGTGCCGCATCAAGAAGGTCAGGCCTATTTGTGGCAGCAATAAAAATAATTCTCCCCCTATTATTTGTATTACTGGTAAACTGTAAAAATTCACTAAATATATTTCTTCCTACACCACTATCGCCAGCTTCACCTCTACTAAAAGCAGTATCAATCTCATCTACAAAAACAATAACTGGTTCTTGGGATTTTGCACCCAGCAAGCATTTTTTAAAATTCTTCTCGCTCTCTCCAACGTATTGACCTAAAATTCTTGACATGTCAATCTTAACACAATTAAACCCACTTGCTTTAGCTAGAGCGTTTACAAGCAGAGTCTTGCCTGTTCCAGAGGGTCCACATAATAGTATGCCCATCGGAACTCTTCTAGAATCACCTCTTCTTATCGGTTCAATAATATTTTTAGTAAGATAGCCTTTAGCCCCTTCCATTCCTCCAATATTATCGAAATCTATTTCAGGGTAAATAAAATCAAGTACGTCCCCATACTCTTTTTTTAACACATCATGTTTCTTGTCCTTTATAAAGGAAAACGTTATTGGAACGCACTCGGCCTCAGCTTTAAGCTTAATATCCTTTATACTCTTTCTATTAAGCCCAGACGAAAGCTTTGCTATATTGTCTATAGATATATCCGTTTTAGCGGAATTGTCGGACAAAAGGTGCTCTATATAACTGCGTCTCTCCTCCTCATTTGGAAGTTCTACAAGAATTGGTTCGATTTTGTAGGAGGATTTCAAAAATTCACGACTCAGATCTGCCAAATTGTCAGCAAGCATAAATATAGTACTTCCGCAGTTTGATATTCTGCTGTTGACCGACCATTCGCAAAGCCATATTAGTGCCATTCTCTCTTCAAGTGTCATACTACCTAGGTCACCAGCAGGTACAATCTTCTCGGCATGATCAATAAAAAGTGCCATCTTTGTGCCTCTGAGGGCTATATCAATAAATGGAAAAAGCTTAGATGGAAGTGCATGCACCACAGCGGCTGCATCAATGCCAGTGATTTTAGTAAATTCTCTTTCCATCCCAGGCTCTAAGAAAGTCAAACCCCTTGAAATGTCATAGAAGGCAACAATACCAAAGTTTCTCTGTTTTAAAAATTCATCATCTATGTATCTGTAAAAATTTCTACAATTATCCATTAAATCTCTTACATTAAAATAAAAAATAAACTCATGAGAGATTCCTGCCTTGTATTTTGATATAAATTCGTTAAACCACATATTCATTCCTTTTATTTATAGTATTTGAAGTATAAAAAACTCCTAAAACTTTCCTTGATATAATTATATACAATTTTAGCAAAAAAGTCTGTATATTAAGAAAAATATCAATAAATGGCCACAGCATATTTAATTTGCTATGGCCATTATACGGTTTTATTTCTTTTGATATTTAATAGAATTAAGTATGGTTTGCTCCTGGTTCAGAATATGACTCTTCGCGACTTGTCTAGATATCTCTATGTTTCTTGAGTTAACTGCATCTAGAATATCACTGTGTTCCTTTATTAAATTCTTTGGACTACTGTAATCCTTTAGATAGATTACTCTAAACCTTTGAACCTGTTCTCTCAAATTGTTAAGTATTGAAATGAGTTTATCATTTCTTGATGCCTTATAGATTATATCATGGAACTCAGCGTCCTTTTTAATTGAGCCATTTAGATTTTCTCTCTCAATATACGTAGTAAACTGAGCATTAATATGCCTTAGCTCTTTAAGCTCATCATCTGTGATTCTCTCGGCAGCAAGCGCTGTAGCAAGTCCGTCAAGAGATGCTCTCACCTCAAGGACATCCATAATATCCTTAACTGATAGCTCGGCAACATGTGCACCCTTTCTAGGGATCATGTCTACTAGACCTTCTAATTCAAGCTTCCTGATAGCTTCTCTGACTGGAGTTCTGCTAACTCCCATTTTATCTGCCAGTTGAACCTCCATAAGTCTCTCTCCGGGTTTAAGTTCGCCAATAATTATGGCCTCCCTCAAAGAATTGAATATTACTTCCCTAAGTGGCATGTAATTATTCAAATTGATTTTTGATAGTTTACCAGCCATTTTTTCATCCCTTTCTAAAGTATCTTTATATAGCATCAGTATAACTATACATTTTTGTAAGAATACACTCATGTTTGCTATGTTTCAGCCGCTTATAAGCGCTCTCTGCCCTCTGCTGGCTTTCAAAAATTCCAAATACAGTAGGGCCGCTTCCGCTCATCATACTGCCGCTAGCACCTAGTTTAATAAGTCTTTGCTTTATGTTGTTTATAATGGAATACCTTTTAATTGTAACACTTTCAAGAACATTTTTCATATTATTACAAATATATTTAATGTCCTGAGAGTTAACAGCTTCAATCAAATTACTTGTTTCGGGTCTATCTACAATTTTGTTTACATTCAAGTTTCCATATACCCAAGCAGTGGATACGCCTATCGGAGGCTTAACTAATACCACAGGTATATTATTTAGTGGCTTAAGCTTTGTCAATTTCTCACCAATTCCCTCGGCTAAGGCTGTACCTCCCATAATACAATACGGTACATCTGCCCCAATGCATTTTCCAAGTATCATAAGTTCTTCTTGTGATTTATTTAGATTAAACATACTATTTATGCCCTTAATGACAGCAGCAGCATCTGTGCTACCTCCAGCAAGTCCAGCTGCAACAGGTATGTTCTTTTTTATTGCTATTCTAATACCACCAGCTAGCTCGTATTGTTTTAACATAAGTTCAGCAGCTTTGTATGCAATATTACTGCTATTGTTAGGAACATACATAGCATTACACTCAATTTCTATTCCCGAGGAAATGTGTTCGAGTGTAATTTCATCGTGTAACTCCAAGGTTTGCATTATCATTTGAAGCTCATGATAACCATCATCTCTTTTTCCTAAAACATCTAGTGATAAATTTACTTTTGCATATCCGTTGATTTTCAGCATATTAAATATCCTTAATCGTTTTCCAGTATATTATATACAAAATACAATTTGATATCAATATAAATACTGTATTTTCTGCATTTCACTGTGTACGTACTATAAAAATAATACAAAAAGCATCTTAAATAAAAGATGCTTTTTGTATTAACTTATGTATTTTTATATTTTTTTATTACCGCTGTTTTTCATAATGGCTACTGTTTCTCAAAATAGCCACTATTTATCATAATAGCTACTGTATATCATAGCAACTATTACTTTTCATAGCAACTATTGTTTTTTCATAGCAACTATTGTTTTTTCATGATAACAATCTGTTGCCCTGGCATAATTACATCTTTATCCTGAATGTTATTCATCTTTAAGATATCGTCCACAGTTGTGTTATATTTTTTTGCTATTTTCCACAGAGTATCCCCTGGCTGTGCAAAGTATATTATTATACTAGGCATGAACTTCTTTTCTTCGATTGTTCCTTCAGAAATCTTCGTAATTACAGGTAATGAACTCTTTGTATATACTCTGCAATCCACTCCAATTACAGTTCTAATTTCTACCTGATCTGATGAAACCATGCTGTAATTGCAATGTTCTATATCCAAATTATTATAGCACTTCATACTATCACAAATACCCTTTATATCTACTTGGTGTTTAAATGGTATTTCCTTTTTAAAGCAGAATACAGGCTGTTCTTCATTATTAGCCAGATAGAGGATTATATTTTGAATCGACCCTTCAAGCCACACTTTACCGTCCTCAATTTTGCAGTCAGAGACATTGTGCTTGGACATAACATTAAATATTTCGGCAACCTCTGGTTTGCAGTCTTCAAGGTTTAGAATATCCTTAATAGTAATCTGGCTCTTATTTTCTGCAAACATTTCGTCCATACTGAGTGTCTGCTTATCAAGTACTACCTTTTCTTTTGGACAATATGCATCGGACAACAGCTCAATCTCTTTTCTAGTAGAACCATCTACATAAAAATTGATAGACGCTTCAGCACTAATACATCTCATTTCTCCATCGCTATCTTCTGCGGCATCTACTTTGTAATCAGCAAGCTCATAATCTACACTTACAATGGAGTCTTCACTTACCTCATCTAAATCTATGAATTGTGTAAATGGTAATTCATGCTCCATGTACTGCATGCTTCTTGTCTCATCATCTCCTATGTAAAGGCTAGCAATTATTATATCTCCCTTTACAATTACTTTACCGTCTGAAACCTTGAATTCTTTACCCGAAAGCTTTACATCGCTTCTAAGCATTTCTACTATTGCTGGCTTGCTCGAAGGGATTTCCATTTCCTCTGCTATTACATAGTTAACCTTATTGCTTCCCAAAAAGCTGCCGACGGTGAATTTATCTTTGAGCATCTGTACACCATCTACACCTGATACCCCCGAGGAATATTCCCTGTCAATTTCCTCAAATACCCTGCAATCAATATTTATAATTCCTTTAATATTAATTTTTCTTCCGTTTAAAAGGTTATATTCCATATGCTCAACATTACCTTTTGCCCTGCATCTCATTCCTGACCTTGCACTTGGCATATCCACATTGTATGAGAAAGGTATACTCGATGTTATGCTTTTTACACTCTTTGCTTCATCATCAGATATATAGAGAATCTTGCATAACACACTGCCAGATACCAGCACTCTGTCTGTGCCAGCGTCACATCCAGTAATAAAGGCATCACCATCAAGAAGAAGCACTCTAGCAATGTCCGGCTTTGTATCCGGAACAATAATATCATTCTCTACGATAGTCTGAATTGTATCCTCTCCCAATAAATTGTTAACCCTAATGGCCTCTTTTAACAGCTCCAGAGACATTTCTCCATCCTCCCTTATTTTAAGTATACATTTTGAGCTTAAGTATTTTTTGAGTAATAACTATTGTCCAAAAATCGAAGCTAATAACTATTACAAAAATGAAACTTGCTATGTAATATATATTTATAATGTGTACAAATTATGATAATGGGAGAAAATATTTTTATTAACAAAAAAAAAGACACCAAAACGGTGTCTTCATACATATATGTCAAAATCTCAAAAAGCCCTATTTAAGTTAACAGACCTTAATACTTTTATCACCCTTGTATATTACAATTTCAACGGCCTTAGTAAGTATATCAGTATAGCTGTATGATACTCTTCTAGTAGTATCATATTCATTTTCGAATTTAACTACAAATATGCTGGGATATGTGTTCTCTAATATCCCCTCCCTAATAAAAGACTTTTTGCGCCCTTTATTAGCTCTAAGCTGTACCTTTTCTCCAATACAGCCCTCTATATCCTTCTTTATCTGAAAAAGCTCTCCTCTGTCAATCAACGGATATCACCTCATCCTACGTTTGGTTAAATTATATCATATATATTTTATTTTGTCAAAAATATTATATTATACAATTCATTAAATAGTTATGTCAAGCACAATATCTAATTTATATACCTATTTATTAAAAACAATCTACTTAATGTTCAAATTTGCTTCATTTTGTTATTCCAATTAGTTTTTTTATTCTTTCCCAAGGTACACTTTGTTACTCTAAATATAGTTCAAGGTCCTCCTCAGAAGAATCTGCTAGCAATCGGACATTTACTCCTTTCAAAACAAACAATTTACTCTCTTCTTGCTGTATAATCTCTGAAACCTGAAATAATATGTCTCCACCATAAGATTTTCTAATGACCAAACTGCCAACCTCAATATCTTGCATAACTCTATCCCCTTACAAAAAAATCAAATTTATTCCTTTTTCTTTTAGCTATAGTATACCAATTAATCGGGTTATTATGTTAAAGCGTATTTGTTATATTTTATGAAATATTCATATTATTGGTGATTTGTATTTTTTTTGCATTAATACACTGATTGCGCTATACTATTATATGATTATTAAGCTTATGAGAGGAGAATTTATAGTGCTTACTGATATAGAAATTGCACAAGGTTGTCAAATGGAGCCTATCGTAAAAATTGCAGATAAGCTTGGAATTTCTGCCGACGATCTTGAATTGTATGGGAAATATAAGGCAAAATTATCATCTGAAATCTGGGATAAGCTAAAGAATAAAAAGGATGGAAAGCTTGTGTTGGTTACCGCAATCAATCCAACTCCAGCTGGAGAAGGTAAAACTACTACCACTGTTGGTCTTGGACAAGCTATGTCTAAAATAGGAAAAAACGCTGTAATTGCGTTGCGTGAACCATCACTAGGTCCAGTAATGGGTATCAAAGGTGGTGCCGCTGGTGGTGGATATGCACAGGTAGTTCCTATGGAGGACATTAATCTACACTTTACTGGAGATATGCACGCTATTACTGCAGCTAACAATCTGCTGTCAGCAGCCCTGGACAATCACCTTCAGCAAGGTAATGAGCTCAATATAGATCCACGCCAAATTGTATGGAAGCGTTGTATGGACATGAATGACAGAGCTCTGAGAAATATTATTGTTGGTCTTGGTGGCAGGATTAATGGAGTTCCTAGAGAAGATGGCTTTAATATTACCGTTGCATCTGAGATAATGGCTATACTATGCCTTGCATCTGATATATCTGATCTTAAAGAAAGACTTGGTAGAGTAATAGTAGGATATACATACCAAGGTGAACCTGTTACTGCTAAACATTTAAAGGTTGATGGTGCTATGACCCTACTTTTGAAGGATGCTATCAAGCCAAACCTTGTTCAGACATTAGAAGGCACTCCAGCCCTAATGCACGGCGGACCTTTTGCTAACATAGCTCATGGCTGTAATAGTGTTCAAGCAACAAAGCTCGGTCTAAAACTTGCTGATTATGTTATAACTGAAGCTGGATTTGGAGCAGATTTAGGCGCTGAAAAATTCTTTGATATTAAATGTCGCTATGCTAACCTCAAACCAGATGCTGTTGTTTTAGTTGCTACTATTAGAGCATTAAAATATAATGGTGGCGTTGCAAAGACAGAACTTAAAACAGAAAATATAGAAGCACTTTCAAAAGGCTTTGTTAACGTTGAGAAGCATGTTGAAAATTTAACTAAGTTTGGAGTGCCTGTTTTAGTAGCAATCAACCATTTCGATACTGATACCGAAGCAGAAATACAGCTTGTAAAGGATAGATGTTCTTCTATGGGGGTTGATGTGGCTTTCTCAGATGTATTCCTAAATGGAGGAGATGGCGGCATTGAACTTGCACAAAAGCTGGTTGATATAATAGAAAATAAACCATCAAATTTCGCACCAATTTATGATGCAAATCTCTCAATTAAAGAGAAAATTGAAACAATAGTAAAAGAGATATATGGTGGTGACAAGGTAATATACACTGCTGCTGCTGAGAAATCTATCAAAACTATCGAATCTATAGGCTTAGACAAGGTTCCAGTTTGTATGGCAAAAACTCAGTATTCTCTCTCAGATAATCCTGCTCTTCTAGGAAGGCCTTCCGGCTTCGAGGTTACTGTTAGAGAGGTTAGAATCTCAGCAGGTGCAGGCTTCATAGTGGCTCTTACTGGAGATATTATGACTATGCCAGGACTCCCCAAAGTTCCAGCTGCAGAAAAGATTGATATTAAAGAAGATGGCACAATTTTGGGACTGTTTTAACAGTCCCTTTTTTATCTTAACAGCCACTTTGCTGCCCTTTCAAAAAACTCTAGTGAAAGCTTGTACGGTGGGTATTTTATTTTAGCGTCGATTGCCGTTGAACTTCTTAAAACACTTCTCTTGTGGCTAAATACATCAAATGTTGCCTTACCATGATAACTTCCCATACCGCTCTCTCCAACTCCACCAAAAGGAAGATTTGCGCTTGTAATGTGGCTTATAGTGTCATTAATACATGCCCCACCTGATGATGTCTGCTTTAGTATTCTATCGGAAAGCTGCTTGTTATTTGTGAAAATATATAGAGCCAATGGTTTTGGTCTATTGTTAACAAATGCTATTGCGTCCTCAATTCTTTCATACGATAGAACAGGCAAAATAGGTCCAAAAATCTCCTCCTGCATTATATCCTCATTACCTGTAAGCGACTCTACAACAGTGGGTTCTATACGTAATCTATCGCAGTCAAACTTACCCCCAACAGCTATTGTTAAGCCATTTAAATATTTAGTTAATCTGTCAAAGTGTTTTCGATTTATTATCCTACAAAAATATTCTGAATCAATTGGCTTGTGCCCATAAAAATCCTTAATACTTTTATCAATTCCGTCCATTAGTTTTTTCTTTACACTATTTTCAACCAGTACATAGTCAGGTGCAACACAGGTTTGACCTGCATTGATAAATTTCCCCCATGCGATCCTTCTAGCTGCAATTTCAATGTTTGTATTACTATCTACAATACAAGGGCTTTTGCCACCTAACTCTAGTGTTACAGGTGTAAGATTCCTTGCAGCGTACTGCATAACAATCTTACCTATTGATGTACCTCCAGTAAAGAAAATATAATCAAAATTATATTCCAATAAAGCCTGGGCAATACTTGCATCTCCTTCAAACACTGAAATGTATTGCTCTTCAAAAGTATCAGATATTAATCTTTTTGTAATAGCGGATGTTTTAGGTGATAGCTCAGAAGGCTTTATAACTGCACAATTACCCGCTGCTATGGCACCAACTAGGGGTGCAAAGGTAAGCTGAAAAGGATAATTCCATGGTCCAATTATAAGAACTTGTCCATAGGGCTCAGAAATAATAGAGCTTTTCCCTCCTAAGTATGCCAGTGGGGTTCTAACTTTTTTAGGCCTAGTTAATTTTTTAAGATTTCTAAGCATATAATCTATTTCTGAAATAACCATGGTTACCTCTGTGGCAAGGCCTTCAAAGTGACATTTGTCCAAATCCTCTAATAGACAATCGAGAATTTCTTTTTTATTTTTGAGTATTGCTGTTTTGAGTTTTTTGAGTGCTTCTAAACGGAAATCTAGATTTTTAGTTATATCTGTTCTAAAGTATTCCTTTTGATTCGTTAGTTTATTATTTATATCCATTGTTAATCCTCCGAGCATTAACTCTCTTTAGCTTTATTTTAGTTTTTATGTTATAGCCATTATTAATTTATGTCAATAACTTCAAATTGTATTGTTAAGCTCTCAATCAGAGAATTATTAATTAACGTCCTTTCCTTAACCTTTAACAGCCTCATAACTTAATAAATTCACTCATGAATTTACTATGTGGTTCTACTTCATCTATTACCTCTTGAAGTCTAGTAACAAAGCTTTTTTCTGACCAACTCCTCTTACTATTGTAATATTTATTTATCACCCTCCAAAACTTTTGTGGAAATAATAGCATAATTTTCATAATTTCTAACTCTTCTTTTGAAATTGTTTCAATCTTGCTATATTCTTCTATGATATTTACTGCCTCTTTTATATCCCAGTTACACTTTCTCATTTTACGCCTTAACAGGTTGACTAAATCATAAACCTTCAAGTCAAAGCAGCAATACTCAAAATTTACAACATACATTGCGTCATCGTTAACATATATATTGTGATGGTTAAAGTCGTGATGAGAGATTACTCCATCCTGTGCAGCCTTGTCTGATAGTATTATATACTCTGAGTCAGCAAGTAAATCTAATGCCAGTTCACCTGTCTTCAAAAAGTAATCTGTGCTTTCACATATCATATGGTCAAACTTCATTCTTCCCTTTTGTGCTGCCTTTCTAAGCTTCTTTATCTCGTCAAGCCTCTTTTGAAGACAAAGTGGAAGCTTTCCTAACTCGCTCCTAGCAGATATACTCTCACTTATCCTAAATCCGTATGAAGCTTTATGCATGCTTGCAAGCATACTAGCGCTAGCACTGGTTTCTATATTGCTTTCTAAATTAAGCTCCCGCCCCTCTATATAATCAGTAATATATAAGCATAGCTCACCAATATTTGCACTAAATCCTCCTTGTATTGCAGGGATATTTCTATCAATATTAGTAAAACCATTTCTTATAAGGTGTTCTTTTACCTCTGCAATAAATGATATCCTATCTGCTTTTAGGTTGCTTAGCTTTGCTAGTTTTTTCTCACCCTGTTGTGCAGTAATTATGTACATATCCTTATAATTGCATATTGATTTTATATCTATTTCAAAGTTCTCTTTTATGGCTTTTTCTACATCCTGCATAATTACTACATCATCCTCTCGTTTTTTATAGCTTCAGTGGAAAACACAATGTAGTAAATTATATGTTTTTAATATCAATAACATGCTTATGGTATTTATAGATAAGTATAAATGGTGTTTGCTCTAGTATTTTAAATAAGACTAACCGATTTGTACTGATTAAAAAAAAACCGCCATTACTGGCAGTTTTTTTATTTGAAATATTAGTGATATCCAACCTTATAAACTATTAAACCATGAAGTTAAAAACTTACAAATCTAAAATAGTCCCTGAATGAGATAATATATAAATGGTATAAATATTGCGGGCAGCATATTTCCAACCTTTATTTTCTTTATTTCCAAGAGATTAAGCCCTATACCCATTATTAATATTCCACCTACTAAAGAAGTCTGTGATATCACAACATCAGTTAGCCATGGCTGAATATATGTAGCTAATAATGTAATGGCTCCCTGATATAAAAACACCGGTATTGCAGAAAAAGCAACGCCAATACCAAGGGTGGAACTAAATACTACTGCACTTACTCCATCAAGTATAGATTTTGCAAATAACGTTGCAGTATTTCCGGTAAGTCCATCTTCCAATGACCCTACTATTGCCATGGCACCAACGCAATAAACCAAGCTAGCTGTAACAAAGCCCTCAGCGAAATTCCCACCACCTAGCTTACAAAGAAGCTTGTTTTTTGAGCATTTTCCTTGAAACCAGTTACCTAATTTATCAAGCTTTTTCTCAATGTTAATCCATTCCCCAATAATTCCACCTATTACAAGGCTTAATATCATAAGGGTAATGTACTGCCTGTCTAGTTTGGCGCCCTCTACAACCTTGTATATCCCCTGTAAACAACCTGATATACCTATAATAATAACTGACAAGCCAATGCCCTGCATAATAGTATTTTTGTACCTTTCAGGTAGCCCATTCTTTAAAAGGCTTCCTGCTAAACCTCCAACAATAACTACTATTGCATTTACTATAGTACCAAGACCAATCATTTTATCTTTACTCCTCTTATGTAGTAATAATGCTATAACTAATTTATCATAATGATACCTATAAGTACATAATTGTTTTGGTATAAAATTAGTAGTTACATTAATCTAAGTTCTTGGATTTTTACACAATAGCTCTTATCCATTTTGTGGTAAAATTATTATATTGAATAAATAAATTTATAAAATATATGAACCAATACCCTAATTTTATCCTCTTATATATCATGGAGCTCCAAAAAAATAAAAAAGGAGGTAATACAATGGAATTAGGTGATATCATAGATCGATGTCAGCTGGGCGATTTAGATGCATTTCATGAGTTATATCGCATTTACTATAAAAAAGCCTTTGGAACAGCATATTTAATATGTTCAGATAGAACCCTATCTGAGGATATTGTGCAAGAAGCCTTTTTTGTATGTTATAAATCAATAAAACAATTAAAGGATTCATCTCTTTTTAATACATGGTTCTATAAA
The DNA here is from genome assembly GCA_023439045.1 of Bacillota bacterium. Lineage (GTDB taxonomy): Bacteria > Bacillota > Clostridia > Acetivibrionales > DSM-1351 > Ruminiclostridium. The sequence continues at coordinate 173,008 of JAEXOY010000045.1, forward strand.
ACAGTAGTAAGACTATCTTGGAGAATGCATCGTAAGCAAGGGAAAGTAGCTGCTCCTACATCTGTAGATTCATGCAACATAATTTCCTTTGATTGCTTTATTAATGCTGAGAATAAGTTAATTCTAAGAGATAGTATTAATCAACTAAGTGGGCCTCTGAAAACTGTGATTGTATTATATTACTACAATGATTTCTCTATTAGAGATATATCTAAAATTACAGGTTGTTTAGAGGGTACTGTTAAATCCAGGCTTTATAAGGCAAGAAATTGTATAAAGAACTCAATTTCTGAACCAGAGCTATCACAATTAAAAGAATTGGAGGCAAAGTAATATGAAAAATGGTTTTGATGAAAAAGAAATAAAGCAATGCTTAATAGAACAGGCAGACTCAGTCGAATTAGATATAGAAGGTTCATATAATCTATATTTAAATAAAGTTACTGATTGCAAGAAAGTGAAACTTACATATCTAGGAAGTATAAGAAAAACTATGGTAATTGCTGCATGTTTAGTTATTTGTGTAACCTCCATTGTTGTTGCATCTTCAAGTACAGTTAGAGCTATGGCTCAGAATACAGTAGACAACATAATTTCCCTATTTGTTGTAGAGGGAACAGGTGATAATTCTAAAATAGTGCAAAAGCCAAGCTCTGAAATAGTATCAGCAATACAAACTGTTGAGGATACAACTCTTTCTGATGAAGAAATATCAAAAAGAATAGGCTTTAATATATCATTTCCTCAAAACATTATGGATAATGTCACACTTAAATCAAAATATAATGGTGTATTATTAAATTCAGAAGTGCCATATTCAAAACAGTATGACTTAATGCCCACAATGCAAAGAGCTGTATATGATGACGATGCAATGAATTCATTGTCTGAGTATTCTCCTGTTCGATATATTGCAGCCTTATACAGCTACCAAGATTATGGTGTAATTATAACAGCTAATATATCAGCTGAAGATATTGATACATCTATTTACACTGATAAAATTGGTGATATTCAAGCAATTTGGGAAAAGAATAAATATCCGATTTATCCACGTCTTACCGATAATGGGGTAATTAAAGGTGATATGACTCAACAGCCAACTTTGAGGGATTATGTATGTTTATCTTGGGTACATAATTCTGTGTCATATAAATTACAACAAAATGGTACCTCACTTACTAAAGAAAAGGCTATAGAAATAGCAAATGCTTTTATGAAGCAACAATAAAATATCCTTATCCTCTCTAATTGAGAGAGGACTTTAATATGTTGAATATCAAGAAAAGGGAGTACCGCACAAATTATTGTGGATACTCCCTTTTATCTATACTTGAATAATAAAAACTAATTGATATTAAGCTTCTTCTCCAGCTAGCTTAAGAAGAGCTGCCCATCTATCGTCAACTTCCTTCTGGATTTCTTCGATCATATATTCATTGCCAGCCTTAAATAAGTGCTTGAATCTTCCCTGCTTCTTCAAGAAGTCAGCAACTGGAAGCTTATTCTTTGGCTTGTAGTTGATGATATATTTACCATCAATTACTTCATATAATGGCCAGAAGCAAGTTTCTACAGCAAGCTTATTCATTTCCATAAGGTCTGGAGTATTGTAGATCCAACCTCTTGGGCATGGAGCCAATACGTTCATGAAAGCAGCACCCTTAGTGTAAAGAGCCTTTTCAGCCTTTTCATATAGGTCCTTCATGTTTCCGATTGCAGCAGTCTGACATACATATGGAATATGGTGGTTCGCCATTATTTCTGTAAGGTCTTTTCTTGGCTGAATCTTACCTGGTATTACTTTACCAGCTGGTGAAGTAGTAGTATCAGCATACTTAGGAGTAGCTGATGATCTTTGGATACCAGTGTTCATGTATGCTCCGTTATCGTAGCAAACATAAACCATGTCATGTCCTCTTTCCATAGCTCCTGAAAGTGACTGCAAACCTATATCATAAGTTCCGCCGTCACCACCAAATGCGATGAACTTAGTTTCTCCCTTTATCTTGCCCTTCTTCTTCATTGCTACATAAGCCGCTTCAGCACCTGATACAGATGCAGCTGAGTTTTCAAATGCATTATGAATAAAGGAATCCTTCCATGCAGTATATGGGTAAATGAACGTCGATACTTCAAGACAGCCTGTTGCTGAACCTATTACTGCGTGATCTTCAGGCTTTAATGCTCTGAGTATTTGTCTAACTACAACTGGTGCTCCACATCCGGCACACAGTCTATGACCGCCAGTAAGCCTCTCTGGCTTTTTAGCAGCTTCTTTTATATTGTAAGCCATTTAAAAAGCACCTCCTATTCTCTTACGCCTAGGTAATTGTAAACAGAGTCTACCTTACCTGTAGCAGCAATTTCTAATGTTTTATTAAATACAACTTCGATATCAGTAGTCTTAACGTCTCTACCGCCGAGGCCGTAGATATAGTTAATTACCTTTGGTCCGAATACTCCCTTTGCATATAAAGCAGAAGTGAAGTCAGTGAATAATGGTCCACCTGCAGCGTTAAAGCTTTCAGCCTTATCCATGATAGCTATTGCCTTATACTTTGATAAAGCTTCAGCAATTTCATCAACTGGGAAAGGTCTATACAATCTTGGCTTAAATACTGCAATATTCTTTCCTTGAGCCTTATATTGATCAGCTACGAACTTTGCTGTACCAGCTGTTGAGTTCAATACTACAACACAAGCTTCTGCGCCTTCAGCATTATATTCTTCGAATAATCCATAGCTTCTGCCAGTCAATTTTTCAAATTCTTCAGATATTTCCAATACTACCTTTTTAGCATTCATCATTGCTTCAGACTGCTGTCTCTTGTGCTCGAAGCAATGTGTGAAGTGATCCAAAGGACCTACAGATATTGGGGTTTCCTTGTTGAGAAGGTATTCAGTTGGGTTGTACTCTCCAACAAAAGCCTTTACCTTTTCATCTTCAACAAGATCAACATTTTCAATAGCGTGGGATGTAATAAATCCATCCTGGCAAACCATTACTGGAAGAAGTACATCTTTATGCTCACCTATTCTATTAGCCATCAACATATTATCATATGCTTCCTGGCAGTTTTCTGAGTAAATCTGAATCCATCCTGAATCTCTTGCGCCCATGGAGTCACTGTGGTCATTATGTATGTTAAGAGGTCCTGAAAGAGTTCTATTTACACATGCCAATACTATTGGAAGTCTTGAACATGCTGCTATGTATAAACATTCCCACATGAGTGCAAGTCCGTTAGCTGAAGTAGCAGTCATTGCTCTTCCTCCTGCTGCCTGAGCACCTATACATGCTGATAAAGCACTATGCTCTGATTCAACAGCTACAAACTCAGTGTCAACCTGTCCATTTGATACAAATGTTGAGAAGTACTGAGGAACTTCTGTTGATGGAGTTATTGGGAAAGCCGCAACTACATCTGGATTTATCTGCTTCATGGCAACAGCCATGGCTTCGTTACCACTAAATCTTTCTCTTATAGCCATTATGAATTTTCCCTCCTTACTTTTCTTCTACAAAGTCAATGGCTTTGAAAGGGCAAACCTTTACACATACGCCACAACCCTTGCAGTGATCATAATCTATACCTGTCATCTTTGCTTCTGTATCAACAATTATTGATGAATCTGGACATACTGGGAAGCAAAGTAGACATTGCTTACATTTTTCTGAATTCCAAATAGGTCTCATTGAACGCCAGTCACCTGTTTTAAAAAGATGTGCGTTTCCAGCCCAAGAAATATTACCACCCTTTGTGATATCTTTCCATGTAACGTCAGGAGCAACTGTTTTTAATTCCTTGTTGCAACTCATAGTCCCTTCACCTCCTGCATAGCTCTCTCAATAGCCTTAATGTTTGGCTCAATAACTTCTGGTTTCTTAGCAAATTTATGCTTAAAGGAACCAACCATATCGTTAAGGAAGTCTTGCTCCGGCATAACTCCTGATACCTTAACTACCGCACCTAACATTGGAGTATTTGGGAAGTACTTTCCGAGAGTCTCGATAGAAATTGTTCTTGCATCGATAGTACATACTTTTCCTTTGTAGCCCTTTAAAAGAGGTCTAACTTCATCTGGAGTTCTTGTAGTGTTAATAATAATAGCTCCGTCCTCTTTTAATCCAGCTGTTACATCTACAACCTGTATTAGTGTTTCATCAACAACTACAACATAATCAGGTTCATAAATATTACAATGAATTGAAAGCTTTTCATCACTTATTCTGTTATAAGCTGTGATTGGAGCACCCATTCTTTCTGGGCCGTATTCAGGAAAGCCCTGAATATACTTACCAGTATTGAACGCCGCATCAGCCAAAAGTAATGATGCCGTTTTTGCGCCTTGACCGCCACGTCCATGCCATCTGATTTCAATAACCTTGCCCATTTGGCAAACCCTCCTCTTTATTTCAATTTGCATAATTGATTAAATTAGACAAAAACATCTAGAAAGGATTAATTTTCTTGAAATAATCTTGTCCATCTAAAAGTATACAAGTTTGTCTATTTATTGTCAAGATAAGTCTGTTCGGCATTACGACTATATTTGAATGTTTATAGTTTGTTCTTTGTATACAATTTTACATATAAAAAAAACTACATTTCCTAAGTAAATCTTGAAAAATATAGTATATATTTGTCACTTGTATATCAAAAAATATAAATAATTTGTTGTTATGTAAACATTTTTCTTCTCTATGCTTTTTTTTGGGTTAATAGCTAAACCATAAGCTTTAAAAATACAAGAAAAATCAAGCCAGGTATCCCTAAAACCCCAATTGTTAATGCAGAAAATTCGTTAATAGCAATAGAAAAATTATATTTAGAACCTATAATGTTTATTATTAATAGAATAATTACTCCTAAAATTGTGTTTAAAACTAACTTCTTAAATGTGTTTGATATACTCATTTTATCATTCCCCCATATATACGATTGAGGTTTGTCCCTTTAAAATGTATATTTTTATATTATCTTATTTATGAGTATATTTTAATATTTTTCTACTAGTACTGCTCCATTTGTATTAAGTACATCAATTATATGATTTACTCTATCCTCATCTGCCTTCATACTCAACAGTGCATTTCCTTGTGAAATAAGGTTCTCATACTGTCTACCCTTATTCTGAGGAATACCTAAGTCCATAAGACCTCCCACTATACCTCCAGTTACCAACCCTGATATCAGCCCTGATATTGGCCCAAATGCAGCTATTGTTCCTAAACCTGGAACAAGCATACTAACAGCACCTGCTACAATTCCAGCAAAGCCCCCTAGAATCCCCCCAGTAATGACTCCATCTGATATTCTATTTGATCTGTTAGGTGTAAGGGAATACACTTCGTTTACACATAGATGTGTAGATGCATCATGGTTTAATTGTGATTCATACTGCTGTGCATCCCGTACAATAATTGAAATGTCACTTGTTCTTAATCCATTATCTCTTATACTGTATGCTGCCCTTTCTGCATCTCCATAGGCCATAAAAACAGCTATCACCGTTACTGACAATGCTTTAACCTCCAAACAATTAATATTCTATTTAGCATTGCTTTTCACTAAGCTAATTATGCACGCTTCAAATAATACAATGATATAGTTTTGGATAAGCTGATAGTGCAAGTATAAAAGACTTCGATGTTTGTGGCTACTATTTGTAGTCGAAACTATTTGTATATTCACTTTATTAATTGATAAAAACTAGATGTTGCCCACTTTAGTAATTGACAAAACTAGATGTTACTCACTTTACTAATTTACCGAAAACTAGATGTTGCTCACTTTACTAATTGACAAAAACTAGATGTTGCGTACTTTACTAATTGACAAAGACTATGATATTTGAGCACTTTAATAGGCTTTCTGAATATATTTAATCAGATCCATCGGAGTATTTAAAAAAATATTAGGCTTCTCCTTTTGTAAATCGGATGGTGAGCTATATGTCCATGCAACTCCAGCACTTATTGTGCCAGCGTCCTTTGCGCACAATATATCGAGTGGGCTATCACCAATATATAATACTCTGCCCTTATCGGTTGCCCCAACCATTTGCATTGCTTTTAATAATGGATCTCCAAATGGCTTATGCCTCTCAGTATCCTCAGAACCTATAATTATATCAAAGAAGTCATAGATATCAAATAATTTTAAACCCCTGATAGCTAGCTCTCGGCGTTTTGAAGTTACTACTCCTAGTATGAATCCCATATCCTCAAGTTTCTCTAGCAATTCAAATATGCCAATAAACAAACCAATGTATCTATCATGCCTACTTTCATTATAAGCTCTGTATGTTTTAACAAGTTCTTCTTCATAACCAGGATAAATATCCCTAAAATGCTCTTTTAATGGCATACCAATATAACGTATGGTTTCTTCCTGAGGTCTTGAGTGACCAAAGTGATGAATAAACGTATGCTTAAATGACGCTAGTATTAAAGGTATAGTGTCTATTAGGGTTCCATCTAAATCAAAAAAAATGTAATCTAACTTTTTCATCCTATAATTCTCTTCTTTTACTTGTTTAATTTGGTAATTTTAATTATAATCTAATTATATATACAATTTGCATAAAACTGAAATACTATGTATAAAATATTTTTATTTTTTATTGAGGGTGATGTGTTGAACAACAAAACAAAAATCAAGCATTCTTTGCCAAACATGCTTACATTTATAAATCTGTCTTTAGGTATTGTGGCTTTGCTTCTTGCTTTCCAAGGTGAACTAATTCAAGCTTCATTATTAGTAATGGTAGCAGCACTAACTGACAGATTTGACGGTAAAGTGGCCAGAATGCTAGATTGTACAAGTGAATTAGGTAAGGAGCTCGACTCGCTGTCTGATTTAGTTTCATTCGGGGTTGCTCCAATTGTGATATGTTGGAATATCAGCTTTATGTCATTAGGACCATTGGGATTCTTACTTGCAGTTATTTTTCCTATAGCAGGGGCTTTTAGACTTGCAAGATATAACGTAACTACATTTAACAATGTGTTCTCAGGAGTCCCTATTACTATAGCGGGTGCTTTTCTCTCTATAGCAAATCTATATAACTCCTTTGCAATTATAGGTAAAAATTATACTATTGTGAATACTATTATTGTTGCGGTCTTGGTTGTCTTACTCTCATATTTGATGATAAGCAAGATTCAGATTAAAAAAAGATAAAATCTGCTGTTTTTATTTATACAATAAGGTTTTAAACAAATATATTTTAAATTAATAAAATGCAAAAAGGGTGTGGATTAAATCATATAAAAAAGATTTTTGTCCACACTCTTTTTGCGTACTGTAGATATGTTTGTATTCACTGTCTAATCTATAGGATACATATTATATTTTATAAATCAAAAAGTCCGAAAACCCTTGATATTAAAGGTTTTCGGACAAATTGTGGCGGAGAAGCGGGGATTCGAACCCCGGCACGCTTGCGCGCCTAACGATTTAGCAAACCGTCCCCTTCGGCCAGCTTGGGTACTTCTCCATTTATTTTAAGCTAACTCAAATGAGTTAGCTCAATTATTTAGTTGGCGGAGAGAGTGAGATTCGAACTCACGGTAGGCTCACACCTACGCCGGTTTTCAAGACCGGTGCCTTAAACCAACTCGACCATCTCTCCGTATATCGCCGCTGTTAATTCAAGCGACGAATTTTATTTTACAATGAAATCTACTATTTGTCAACCCTTATATACTAAGAACATTTTACCAATTAACTTATTTTTTCTAAAATATTTTTAAGTTCACTAACGTAACTGCTCTCTGGGTATGTTCTTATAAAATCATTAATAGAATTAATAGCTTCCTTATAATTATTATCTCTATAGTGACACTTTGCTATAAAGTAGTGACTGTTCTCTAAATACGTATCGCCTTGAGACAAATCAATACTTCTATTAAAACTAATAATAGCTTCCTTATAATCCTTCTTCCTATACTTATTTACACCATCATTGTATAGCTTTTTTGATGCAGCTGAATATGTTTTTGCTACTAAATCATTATAAAACTGAGCACCTTTTTGTGTAAGATTCTCTATATCTATCTCATATTTGAGTGTAATTGCACAATTAACTATATCACCATTATTGTAATACTCTTGAGCAATTAGAATGAGATTGAAGGTTGTCTCAGTAGCGTCCATCGCTGCTTGTTGATCCTTATTTTTTTGCTCTTCTTCAGCTAACTTTTGCTCCGAATCAATTAACTTTTTCCTCATTGAGTTGAGCTCTTCAGATAGAATCTTATTTTCCTTAATAGCAGTGTTTAGGTCTGTCATAGCTGTTAACTTACTGCTTTTCTCAGTATCCAATTTGTTTTGCATATCACTTACATTGTTATGAAACTTTTCTTGGCTATATGCAGTTAGCAACAATATAATAAAAGCTGAGGTAAAAAGAACAACTGCATACATCCATATTTGATTATTTTCATTTTTTTTGTTATTACTCATTCTCTAGTCCTCTGGAACATATATTTTTTCCTTATAATTACGTTCTATATTTGATTTTTTTGCTATATCTATTGCCTGGATTTCTTCAGCAGAAAGGGGGTAATTTGATTTCCCTTTTGATACAGGCTTTGCATAAGTGGAGGAACTATCTCTAGCATATATGCCACTAATAACAACTCCAGTATCGTTATTATCCATCAAAGCAATAGAAAAGCTTAAGTCGCTGCCAACGTTATCAAAAGCATTAAATCTAACAATTCCTACTTTTTGCACACATTGAATTAACAATCTATCTATATTATTAATTTTTAATTCAATATCACTATTTTTCTGTTTTACCTTATTTACATCATCTATACAATTATTGACTAGTTCCTCTATATTTCTATCACTTAGTCCATTCATAAACTTGTTATACTTTAATCTTAACTTCTTTAGTTTTTTATTAGTATTTGATAGTGAAACCAATGTTATTAATACTAATAAAAATAAAAATCCAAACAAAACCAAATACTCTACTGGAATGTCTAAAAACTTTTGTACAAACTCTTGCATTGTTGTAATATCCTTTCCATTAAAAACATCTTAACGATCACACTTCCCATTTAGTCTAAAAATAGGCCTAATTTAAAATTATTTGTTTTAAATACATATTATATTACCATATCTAAAATGAACGCCCAAAACTAATTTTAGAGCTTCGCTTTTTTAGCGTTCTCTGTAAAAAAATTCAATAATGCGGTCCAATTCATCGTTCGAAAAATACTCTATAGTTATTTTACCCTTATTATTTTTTGCTAGTAATTTAACCTTAGTACCTAAAATATTTTTTAGTTTATTTTCAATATCAATTATATCCGGATTAGTTTTATTAACTTTTTTTGGAGCGTCCTCCATTAATTTTTTAATATACTTTTCTGTTTCTCTAACACTTAATTTATTGTCAATGATGTAATTTGCTGCAACTTGTTGTTTTGCTTCATCTGATAAAACAATTAAGCATCTAGCATGTCCACTACTTAAATCACCACTAATAACAAACTTTTTTATACTATTAGGTAAATTTAATAACCTTAGTGTATTTGCAATTGCAGGCCTACTTTTTCCTAATGATTCTGATATTTGTTCCTGTGTCAAATGATATTCATCAATAAGCCTCTGGTATGCATCAGCTTCTTCTATGGGATTTAAATCTTCCCTTTGCAAATTTTCTATAAGCGCAATTTCCATTACTTGCTTATCTGTATACTCTTTTACCAATACTGGTACCTTTGTTAATCCAGCTAGCTTTGCTGCTCTCCAACGTCTTTCCCCAGCAATGATAGTATATATATTATTGTGTTTTTTTACGATAATTGGTTGTATTACACCATGCTGTTTAATTGAATCTGATAATTGAACCAATTTATCATCATCAAAATATTTTCTAGGCTGATCAGAATTTGGCTCTATTTCATTAATTCTAATCTCAATGATTCCAGTATTATCATCATTAGCTTCACTAGCAATTAATGCTCCTAATCCCTTTCCCAGTCCTTTTTTAACCATTTTAATACATCTCCTTAACCAAATTTCTGATCAATTATATATATTCAATCTTTTTATATGAATGTTGAATTATCCATTTAGAGCTGGATCATTTTATCCTCTTAGCGCTGAATTCATATTATCCTCTTAGTACTAAATTCATCTTATCCTCTTAGCGCTGGATTCATCTTATCCTCTTAGTACTGGATCATCTGAATATTGAATTACTTCTTCCGCTAGCTCTATATAGCATTCCGCTCCCTTTGATTTTGGATCGTATAAGATAATTGGTAATCCAAAGCTAGGTGCCTCACTTAATCTTACGTTTCTTGGGATAACAGTCCTGTATACCTTATTTCTAAAATACTTCTTTACCTCTTCTACAACTTGGATAGATAGATTAGTTCTTGCGTCAAACATTGTTAGAACAACCCCTTCTACCTCTAATTCAGGATTTAAATGTCTCTGAACAAGCTTAACAGTGTTCATCAACTGACTAAGTCCCTCTAAGGCATAATATTCGCATTGAATTGGAACGAGTATGGTATCAGCAGCTGTCAATGAGTTGAGTGTTAAAAGCCCTAATGAAGGTGGACAATCAATAATAATAAAATCATATTGTTTTCTTACATAGTAAAGTGCTGATTTCAATCTGTTTTCTCTTGAAATTAAAGATACTAACTCAACCTCTGCTCCCGCAAGTTGTATATTCGAAGGGCAGAGCATAAGATTATCAACACATGTTTGTAACAAAGTGTTTTCTATTGCTTCATCATTAATTATTACATCATAGACAGAATTCGAGATATTCTTTTTGTCCACACCGAGACCGCTAGAAGTGTTTCCTTGAGGATCTATATCTATTACTAATACCTTCTTGCCCTTATATGCAAGGCAAGAACTCAAATTTACTGCTGTTGTTGTCTTTCCTACCCCGCCTTTTTGGTTTGCAATGGCTATTACTTTTGCCAATTAAGTCACCCCAATTTAAAATAAATTTCCCAAACTTCATCTGTAAATTATACCACACAGTATATGATATTACAAAAAGTATTTTACACTTGTAATTATTTCATTCTACAATATTGCCTACATGATGGAATTTATATAAGCCTTAATGTGTCAAATTACCTCTAATTGTTTCACGTGAAACATGATATTATTAAATATCAATATACTTAAAAAACATTACTAACCATTTATAGATTATATATATATTCTTTATACATTGCTAATGTTTATTAGTATCATAAACCCACATACTATACTACTATTACTTTGTATAAAAATTATTAAGTTGCATTAAAATCTAAGACATCATCTAACGCTGCATAGGACAATATTGCCTACATGATGGAATTTATATAAGCCTTAATTGTTTCACGTGAAACATAGTATGCTTATGACATAATAGACTCAGATGTTAATAACATTTTATTAAGTTGCATTAAAATCTAAGACATCGTCTAACGCTACACATAACAATATTGCCTACATGATGGAATTTATATAAACCTTAATGTGTCAAATTACCTCTAATTGTTTCACGTGAAACATAGTCTGCTTATTGAATAATGCTTATCATTACAATATCATCTTAAATGTCATATAATTATATGTAATTTATATTTTTGTAACATAATTTGCCTTGTATAAAAAACTTTACATTTATTTTCTACTGCACATTATCTATTAATATATTAGAAAAGCATTTCCAATAAAAGTATGCATATATTATGCTTCTATGATAAAAAGAAGGAATGTTTCACGTGAAACATTCCTTCTTTTTTTATCTTTAACTAACTAAACATCTAAATTGGTTACGTCCTTTGCATGAGCGTGTATATATTCCTTTCGTGGTTCAACTTTTTCACCCATAAATGTATTAAACAACTCATCTGCAACAATTGCATCCGCTAATTCTACCTTCATAATAGATCTAGTGTCTGGATTCATGGTAGTTTCCCAAAGCTGATCTGGATTCATTTCTCCTAAACCTTTGAAACGCTGAATGTTAACATTCCCGTCTTCTTTTCTCCATCCTTGCTCTTTATAAATTCTATCTACTCCTCTTTCGTCATATGCATAATGCTCTTCCTTGCCCTTATAAACCTTATAAAGAGGTGGCATTGCTATATAAACATGTCCTTCTTCTATAAGAGGTCTCATATATCTGAAAAAGAAAGTCAATAAGAGCATCCTGATATGAGATCCGTCAACATCCGCATCGGCCATAATAATAACTTTGTCATACCTAAGCTTTGAAACGTCAAAATCTTCACCTATTCCAGCACCTAAAGCAATTATTACTGGAGATAGCTTCTCGTTTTCATATACCTTGTCCAATCGTGCCTTTTCAACGTTAAGCATCTTACCCCACAAAGGAAGTATAGCTTGTATTTTTCTATCTCTTCCCTGTTTTGCAGAGCCTCCTGCCGAATCACCCTCAACAATATAAATCTCAGTTTTTGATGGATCCTTTTCAGAGCAGTCTGCTAACTTACCAGGAAGAGTTGTTGATTCAAGAGCACTTTTTCTCCTGGTTAATTCTCTAGCTTTTCTTGCAGCTTCCCTAGCCCTGGCAGCAGTTAGACATTTATCCAAAATCGCTCTAGCTACAGAAGGATTCTCTTCCAAGAAAGTATATAGCTTCTCAGACATAACACTTTCAACAAGGGTTCTTATCTCACTATTTCCCAGCTTAGTTTTAGTTTGTCCTTCAAATTGTGGTTCTGGAAGCTTTATGCTAATAATAGCGGTAAGACCTTCCCTGACATCTTCACCAGATAAATTTTTATCATTTTCTTTAATAATATTAAATTTACGGGCATAATCATTAAAAACCTTAGTAATTGCAGTTCTAAACCCAGTTAAATGGGTACCGCCTTCAGTTGTTGCAATATTATTTGCATAACTAAATACATTTTCATTGTATCCATCATTATATTGAAGCGCGATTTCTACTATATTTGCATCCTTGCTACCCTCAATAAATATAACATTATCGTGAAGCGCATCTTTATTTTTATTTAAGTATTCTACAAAAGATATAATTCCACCCTCGTAGTGAAGATTTTTAACAATCCGCTCCTCAGGCCTTTCATCAATCAATCTAATAGATATTCCCCTATTTAAGAAAGCCATTTCTCTATATCTTGTGATCATTACGTCAAAGTCAAACACAACATCTTCAAATATCCCTATGTCAGGCCTAAAAGTAGAAGTGGTTCCATGTTCAGTTGTTTCACCAATAATCTCTACAGGTGTTGTTGGTTTTCCCTTAGAATACCTCTGTCTATAAATATGCCCTTCCCTTTTAACTATAACTTCCATATATTCGGATAAAGCATTTACTACAGAAGCACCTACCCCATGTAATCCTCCAGATACACTATATGCGCCGCTTCCAAACTTACCCCCTGCGTGTAATATAGTATGAACTACTTCAAGAGTAGGAATTCCCATTTTGGGATGTATACCGACAGGTATACCAATCCCATTATCAGACACAGTAATAGAATTATCACTGTGCACGACAACCTCAATATCGTCACATCTTCCAGCTAGGGCTTCATCCACGCTGTTTGCAACAATTTCGTATACAAGATGATGAAGGCCCCTGCTGGATGTACTTCCTATGTACATCCCAGGTCTTTTTCTAACAGCCTCAAGCCCTTCAAGAACTTGTATTTGACTCTCATCATATGAATTTGAATTCATGTTATTTATGTCACTCATAATATTCCTTAAAACTTCCTTTCAAATCATATAAAAAATTAAATATTAGCAATTTCGTTTATAAAACCAGATCTCTTCTGTAATGTAACAGACGAAATAGGAGATAAATAAATCTTACTTTTTTTATCAGTCTCAGTTATTATAAAAGACTTAGGCAAGTCATAAGAGATACTCTCAATAAATCCCTCTTCCTCAGCAACTTTAAGAAATTCCTTTGTATCCTTTGAGGTAGTTGTAGTATCTATATCCATAATTGCAATTACGTTTTTTATTGGAATAACAACATCTCCACCTATATGCAAAAACATTACCATGTCCTCCCATGAACGTCTAATCTTAATTTTACCCTAACTAATAAATTATTGCAAACTTATCATTTGACAATATTTCCGCTTACAACTCTAAAATACTTTGATGATTTTTCGGTAACCTCTCTAAATTGTTCACCATTTGTACATGTAATAAAGGTTTGAACACCTTTTATACTGTTCAATAAATATTTTTGCCTACTATCATCAAGTTCAGACATAACATCATCTAATAGTAGTATTGGCATTTCCCCCGTCTCTTTATGAATGAGCTCTATCTCGGCAATCTTCAGAGATAATACAGCTGAGCGTTGCTGTCCCTGAGAGCCATATTGCTTTATACTTTTGCTATTTATTAAAATATCATAATCATCCCTATGTGGTCCATAATTTGTGTATCCAGTAGCAATATCTCTTTGTAAGCATTTTTCCAAATAATTTAAATAAGTATCAATAATATGACTTTTATCATAAATTTCCCCAAAATCAAAGCTACTATCATAATTAAAAGAAATTAATTCTAAGTCATCAGATAAGAATTTATGCTGCTTTGCAGCCAAATCTGATAATTTATCTGCAAATTTTTTTCTCTCCACAATAATTGTTGCAGCACACTGTGCCAATCTATAATCCCATACAGATACAGTATCTTTCAAATTATTATATTGAGATAGATTTTTTAAAAGAGAATTTCTCTGCTTTAAGATTTTCGATAAGTTTTGTAATTCAAAAAAATAAGAAGGTTTAATTTGACTAAGTGTAATATCAACAAATCTCCTTCTTTCACCTGGCCCTTGCTTTATAATAAGTAAATCCTCAGGTGAAAAAATAACGGCATACAAATTTCCCATTAATGATCCTATTTTTTTTATAGGAATCTCGTTTATTCTAATCTGTTTTTTTTGATTATTAAAAAATTTAATTTCAATTGCTTTATCCATGCCTGAATTATTGAAGCAAGTACAAATATGAAAACCATCATGCCCAAACTTTATAAGCTCAGCATCCCTTGATGTTCTGTGGGATCTTCCAGACGCACAAAAATACAAGGCTTCAAGAATATTTGTTTTGCCTTGTCCATTATCACCAAAAATAATATTAAACTTATCACAAAAATTCAGCTTAGTGTGATCATGATTTCTAAAATTCTTTAATTCAATACTATTAACAATCAAAATTTTCCCTCAAAATATTAAGGAACAAGAGATAATCTCATGTCCCTATAATAATTATTCTTGTATAACCTCGTATTTATTGCCTTCAAATTCAACAATATCGCCATTTCTAAGCTTTTTCCCACGTTGAAATTCTACATTACCGTTAACAGTAATCTCTCCGTCTTGTATAAAAGCCTTTGCCATAGCTCCATTATCAACTGCACCGCACCATTTTAAAAACTGATCTAACTTAATAAATTCTGTTGAAATACTGACCTTCTCCATAAAAGTTATTCCTTTCATTATAGGAACTTACAAAACCGACTAAATAAAAAGGCTCAAAACAAGGCATATTTTAAAAATTAACCTTATAAATAAACACTAACATAATACTCAAAATACTTTTTATTTATATAATACTTCTCAGCTAAAACATTGTCCAATAAAAAGTACTTCATCAACAAACTTCAAAATAAAAATATCAAATTAAATATAAATTAAATACGTACTGCCTGTATCAAATATGCAAATTCCTTGCTATTTTCAACTACAGGTCTCAATGTGCATGGAGCATTATTGGTAATAAAATAAATAACAACTCTATCTTCATCAACAGCCTTTAGCGCATCAATTAAAAATGCAGGATTATATCCAATTTCCAGCTTCTTACCCTGCACTTCAACCTTAATTTCTTCTCTAACAGTACCAAGTTCTGCTGCAGATGTTATAACTATCTTATCATCATCAATTAATAATTTAACCGGTGAATTTTTATCATTCATTGAAATAAGTGAAGCTCTTTCTAAACTAGCTTGAAACTCTTTAGTATTTATGACAACCTTAGTTTCAAACTCCTTGTTTAATAGACTATTATAGTTTAGATACTTGCCTTCAATTAATCTTGATACTATTCTCCATGACTGAGCATCAAAAACAATTTGATTATTTGAGCTGTATACATATACTGTATCATCAATTGGCTGCAATATCTTTGATATCTCATTTAGTATTTTGCCGGGCACAATTACACTAAAGTCATTAATATCAGCATCAATGGCTTTTCTTCTTAATGCAAGTCTAAACCCATCAATGGCAACAAAAAATAATTCTCCTTCTTTAACTTCAATTAGTCCCCCTGTTAAAACAGGTCTATTCTCATCAGTGCCAACAGCAAAAACTGTTTGTCTTATCATATCCTTAATGTCTTTTTGTGATAAAGAAAGAACATTTTGCTTTTCCACTGAAGGAAGAACTGGATAACCTGATGGATTAATACCTTTTATTTCAAAATGTGAATTTTCACATTCGACAACTACTAGATTATCCTTAACATCAATCAAAACTTCACTATCAGGAAGTCTTCTAACAATATCTCCAAAAATCTTAGAATTAATAACAATAGATCCTGTACTTCTTATATCTGCTTCAACAAAACACTCAATTCCGATTTCAAGGTCATTACCTGTAAGCTTGAACCTTTCTTGCGCATTTAGAAGAATTCCCTCAAGTATAGGTAATGTAGTTTTTGAAGATACAGCTTTCTGAACAATATTAATACCATTTAACAAATTTTCTTTTGAACAAATAAGCTTCATTTGTATACCTCCTGTAAAAATGCATGCATCTTATATTGAGCAACAGGTCTTATAAGCTCAGCATGTTTTTATTTATAAATAATAATTAAAAATTAGTAATAATAGTAGTAAGTCCTGTGAAACCTGTGAATAACTTTCATAAAACTGTGGTAGTAATGGTTTGAGGATGTGTGTTACTTGTGCATTAAATGCTCAAATTTATAAACAAATAAACAAACTTATCCCATACTTAGAGTTATTCACAAAAAACAATCACCATATCAACAAAAACTGTTGATAAAAGTTAAATAAAATCTACTTACCTGTGATGTTTTTCTTTAGTTCATCAACAGTACGTTTTACCTCAGCACTATTCTTGACATCTTCAAGAATTTTTTCACATGCATGTATAACAGTTGTATGATCTCTTCCACCAAAGTCATCACCTATTTTAGGCAATGACATATCGGTTAGTTCTCTGCAAAGATACATCGCAATTTGCCTAGGGAAAGATACATCTCTTGAGCGTCTCTTGGACTTGAGATCCTCCATTTTTAGATTAAAGTACCTAGATACAGCTTCTTGGATAGTCTTAGAATTTATGATAACTGCTTTACTATTACTAAACATATCCTTTAAAGCCTCAATCGCTAATTCAACAGTTACAGGATTTTCTGTAAGGGACGAATATGCAATTACTCTATTTAGGGCACCTTCTAATTCTCTTATATTGGATGCTATCTTATCAGCAATAAATACCATAACATCATTAGGAACATCTAAATTCTCAAGCTGTGCTTTTTTACGCAGTATTGCGATTCTAGTTTCTAAATCTGGTGGAGCTATATCTGCTATAAGTCCCCATTCAAATCTAGATCTTAGTCTTTCTTCTAACGTTGTAATATCTTTTGGTGGCTTATCGCTTGAAATTATTATTTGCTTATTTGCTTCATATAACGCATTAAAAGTATGGAAAAATTCTTCCTGGGTTCTTTCCTTACCACCAATGAACTGAATATCATCTATTAACAGAACATCTATATTTCTGTATTTATATCTGAACTCTTCGTTCTTGTCATCTTTAATTGCATTAATAAGTTCATTAGTAAACTTCTCTGATGATACATATAAAACTCTTGAAGAAGAATTTTGACTTTGAACAAAATGACCTATTGCGTGCATCAGATGAGTTTTCCCAAGACCAACTCCCCCGTATAAAAATAAAGGATTATAGGCCTTAGCAGGTGCTTCAGATACAGCTAGAGATGCAGCATGAGCAAATCGGTTTCCATTACCAATAACAAAGGTATCAAATGTATATTTAGGATTAAGATAAGAAGCATTAGTCTCCTCACTATAATCGTTTGATGGTTGTTGTGAGCTACTTAATGGCATTTGTGAAGGAATAATAAAGTTGATATTATAATCCTTATGAGTTAGCTGCTTCATTGCAGCCTTAATCAGAAAAGAATAGCGTGATTCCAAAATACCCTTTTGGAAATCAGCCGGTACTCCAAGATTAATGGTATTAGCATCCATAGAAATTGGCTCAATGGTCAAAATCCATGTATTAAAGCTGATTTCTGTCATTTCATTCTTTAATAGCTCTAATGTCTTCATCCAAATATCATTTAACTGTGAATTCATTATTCTCTGCCCACCTTGGTAATCCAATATTTAATATAAAAAACAGTCAAAAAAAAATAATAATACAAAAAAACGTCGCACAAACAATAATATTAATGTTAGTTTGATTTTTTTCTTTTGTGGATATTATTTCTTAAAACAAACATGTTATAAACATTTTTTTTCAAATAAAACCGAAGTTATCAACAAGTATTTAATAATATAACATGGAAATGTGGAAAATTCAATACAAAATAATAAAGATATCCACAAAAAAATATTTTTTTCCACCAATATATCCACAGGTATTAATACTTTTATATAGGATATAACTATATATAGAAAACAGTATTTTAATATGCACCATATCTTGTTATTTATTAATAAGAATTATATAATAAATAGAAAAAAATCTCTAAAGACGACATGCCAAATGGCCTTGACAGGGTTAGAACACATAATATATAATAGGTTCGGTGTCTTTAAAAAGAATACACTTAAATTAATTATATAAGGCAAACTAGATCGGGGGTGTACCAATTGTTAAGAACATACCAACCTAAAAAGAGACATAGAAGTAAGGAACATGGTTTTAGAAAAAGAATGAAAACTGCTAATGGCAGAAAGGTATTAAGAAGACGCAGATTAAAGGGAAGAAAGGTTCTTTCAGCATAAGACCGCATAAATGTGGTCTTTTTCTTTAAATGTGTTATTTTCCTTATTGGGATATTACGTAACATGAAGAATACTGTGACTTTAAAAAAAAATTATGAATTCTCGAGAGTTTATAAAAAAGGTAGCTTTTATGTTGGAAGGAATATAACTTTATATGTCCTTCCAAATAGGCTTACCATAAATAGACTGGGGGTTTCTGTTTCTAAAAAAGCTGGAAAGGCCGTTGTAAGAAACAGGAAGAAAAGATTAATTAGAGAAGTATACAAGAACTATGAAGATAATATCTTATTTGGATATGATATAATAATTACAGCAAGGTCTAATCTGGAAGTACCAAAGTATTCGGTACTTTTAAAGGAGTATAAGTACCTTTTAAAAAAGCTTAAATTATTATGTACAAGCCAGGATAATGCCGAGTGTAGTTTAGACGAAAGAGATATATAAGAACAAAATGTTATATCGGAGCAATAGGCAGGCGATTTTATTGATTAGAAAAATTTTTATATTACCAATACATTTTTATCGAAAATTCATATCACCAATGAAAATAAGACCCACCTGCAGATTTTATCCTACTTGCTCACAGTATGCCATTGATAGTATTATGAAACATGGTTGTTTTAAAGGAACGTATTTTGCAATAAAGAGAATATTAAAGTGTCATCCCTTCCATCCTGGAGGATATGACCCTGTGAAATAGATTATACTATAAACCGCTTTTAGGAGAATAAAATATGGATTTTTTAGCCCGTCCGCTTGGAATTTTTTTATACTGGATATATGATACCGTAGCTTTTCAGAATTACGGTCTTGCCATAATAATATTTACAGTTCTTGTTAGAATTGCACTATTTCCACTTACACTTAAACAGTACAAGTCCTCAGCCCAAATGCAAAAGTTTCAGCCAATACTTCAAGAAGTACAGAGAAAATATGCAAATGATAAAGAAAAGCTAAATCAGGAAACAATGAAATTATATCAGGAGCACAAAATCAATCCCGCAGGAGGATGTTTACCTCTGCTAATACAAATGCCAATACTTTTTGCATTGTGGCAGACAATAACTAAGCCTCTTAAGTTTATGCTTGGTTTTACAGATACCCAGCTTACTGAACTTGCATCAAAGGCTAATATAACAGGGAGTACTTACCTTGAAATAGATACCATTACTCACTATGTTAAAAATGGAATGGGAGACCAGGTAGGAAACTTAAATATGTTTTTCCCATCAGAGAGCTTTGGTATTAACTTAGGCACCATACCTACATGGCGTCCTGAGACTCTATTTTCTGAGCCTAAATATCTAATTATACTTATATTCCCATTATTAGCAGCGTTTACAACATTTATCACATCAAAGTTATCTATGCCAAAGACTAATGATAAGAAATCCAATCCAATGGGAAATTCTATGCTGTATATTATGCCTTTAATGACGTTAATGTTTGCTTTCCAGTTCCCTACAGGACTAAGCTTATACTGGATAGCTGGTAACGTAGTTGCTATTGTTCAACAATACTACGTTAATAAATATATCCTTAAGAAAAAGGAGTGATAGAGTATAATGCCAAACAGTATTGAAAGAAGTGCTAAAACTGTTCAGGAAGCTATTTCTATAGCATTGGAAGACTTAAACCTCACTGAGGACGATGTAGACATCGAGGTTCTTGAAGAAGGGACAAAAGGTATATTTGGGCTTATTGGCTCAAAGATGGCAAGGGTACTAGTAACACCTAGGCAAAAAGCAGAAGCAAAAACCAGAGTGGGTATAGCAACGGATTTTCTCTATACTATCCTGGAAAATATGGGTATAGAAGCAGATGTCACAGCTGTTGAAGAAGAGGAAAGCATTGTTGTTGATGTAAATGGTGATGACATCGGCATTATCATCGGACGAAGAGGCGAGACAATGGATTCTCTTCAATATCTTACAAGCTTAGTAGTTAATAAGAATTTTGAAGATTATAAGAGAGTTATTCTAAATGTTGAGAATTATAGACAAAAGAGAGAGGACACCTTGGTTAAACTAGCAAACAGATTAGCCGATAAGGTGCAAAAATACAAAAAGCCAGTAACTCTTGAACCTATGAATCCATACGAAAGAAGAATAATACATTCTACTCTTCAAAACAATAGGTATGTAGAGACCTATAGTACTGGTGAAGAACCAAGAAGAAGAGTTGTTATAGCACTGAAAAAATAATTATGAACAACTAAGAGACATACTGGTATATGCATTTGCATAGATAGTATGTCTTTTTTGAGAATATAGGAATTAAATTTTCTTGCTGAAGTACATAATAATATTAAATTAAACATTAATTAAAATCTTATACTAAACATGAGGTATGAAATGTACTCTGACGATACTATTGCTGCACTATCTACACCGTTTGGAACAGGTGGAATAGGTGTAATAAGAATAAGTGGAAGTTCAGCCTTTTCAATTGCTGAAAAGGTTTTTTTGTCATCTAAAAATATGCAGGATATAAAATCGCATACGGTTAATTACGGTAAAATCATTGATCCAATCAGTAAAGAGGTAATTGATGAGGTATTGCTTTTGAAGATGAAAAA
Source organism: Bacillota bacterium (assembly GCA_023439045.1). Lineage (GTDB taxonomy): Bacteria > Bacillota > Clostridia > Acetivibrionales > DSM-1351 > Ruminiclostridium. The sequence goes on from JAEXOY010000045.1 coordinate 194,665, forward strand.
GCCAAACACCTTTACCCGTGAGGATGTCATTGAAATACATTGTCATGGGGGAATAGTTGTAATAGATAATGTGTTGACTTTATTATATAAAAACGGTGCAAGGCCGGCGGAACCAGGAGAGTTCACCAAACGTGCCTTCTTGAATGGAAGAATAGATTTATCTCAGGCAGAAGGCATCATTGACTTAATTAATGCCAAAACCAAGCAAAGCTCAAAGGCAGCAGTAAATCATATTGAGGGTAAGTTGTCAAAAAGGCTTAAAGAAAGTAGAGAAAAACTCATTGAGCTATTGGCACATATTGATGTTACAGTAGATTACCCTGAGCACGACATAGAAGAGATTACAGGTGAAAAGGTATTTGAAGGTATAACAGAAATAAAGAAAGAGCTTATAAGGTTGTCAGATACCTTTTCAAGAGGTAGAATCCTGAGAGAGGGTATTAATATAGTTATAGCAGGCAAGCCTAATGTCGGAAAGTCTTCCCTACTCAATCAACTTAGTGGAGAGACTAAGGCTATTGTAACAGATATCCCAGGAACAACTAGAGATACTATAGAGGAGTATATTAACATCAAGGGTATACCTGCAAAGATAACTGACACGGCAGGTATTAGAGAGACAGAGGATGTAGTAGAAAAAATAGGAGTGGATAAAGCTAGAAAGGCAATGGAGGAAGCAGACCTCATAATCTTGATGGTGGCAGCAAATAATGGGCTTACACAAGAGGATGATCTGATTATTAAGGAAATCCAAGACAGGAAGCATCTTGTCTTGATAAATAAAACTGATCTAGCTAGTGAAGATCAATTAAATTTGCTTGTAAACAGCATAGCTAAAGCAACGTCAGGTAAGATATTAAAGGCATCTGTCAAGGAAGAAGTGGGAGTGGAAGATTTAGAGGATAGTGTTGCTAACATGTTCTTTAAAGGGAGTCTCTCACAAAATGATGAAGTGCTTATCACAAATATTCGTCATAAGAGCTTGGTGGATAAGGCTATTACTGAAATCGATCAAGCAATAGAGGCTTACAACTTTGGAATGCCACTTGACATGGTTACAATTGATATAAAAAATGCCGCTGACAGCATTGGACAAATTACAGGAGAATCAATTTCTGAAGCAGTAATGCACAATATTTTTAGCAGATTCTGTTTAGGGAAATAGGTGAAAGGAAGTAGGACATATGGATTATTTTGCGGGAAAATATGATGTAGTTGTTGTAGGGGCAGGACATGCCGGGTGTGAGGCGGCACTTGCAGCAGCAAGATTAGGACTCGATACTATTGTATTTGCAATAAATTTGGATAGTATAGCCAACATGCCATGTAACCCCAGTATTGGGGGTACTGCTAAGGGGCACTTGGTTAGGGAAATAGATGCACTAGGTGGGGAAATGGGTAAATGTACTGATAAGACATTTATTCAATCAAAGATTTTAAACAAGGCTAAGGGGCCAGCAGTATATTCCTTGAGGGCTCAAGTAGACAGAAGAAAATATCAGGCAACTATGAAGCATACCATGGAGCTGCAGGAAAATCTGGATATCAGACAGGCTGAGGTAGTAGAGCTTCTCACCAATGAGGATAAAACAAAAATAACGGGTGTAAAAACACACACAGGTGCTATTTTTGAGTGCAGTACTGTAGTACTTACAACAGGTACCTATCTAAAGGGCAGGATAATTATCGGGGATGTGAATTATTCGGGTGGACCGGATGGCATTTTCCCTGCAAACAAATTATCAGAAAGTATGTTAGACCTTGGGATAGAGTTGTTTAGGTTTAAAACAGGCACGCCTGCAAGGCTATCTAGAAGGAGCCTGGATTTTGACAAAATGGTAGAACAGCCGGGAGACGACTTGATTTTACCATTTTCATTTGAAACAGAGGAGATTAATAAAGAACAGGTATCTTGTTGGTTGACTTATACAAATTTAGACACTCATAAGGTGATTAAGGACAACCTACACCGTTCACCATTATATAGCGGAGATATTAAAGGAGTTGGTCCTAGGTATTGCCCTTCAATAGAAGACAAAGTAGTGCGTTTTGCGGATAAAGAAAATCATCAGGTATTTGTAGAACCTATGGGATCGGATACAGAAGAAATGTATCTACAGGGTATGTCTTCTAGTCTGCCGGAGGACGTGCAGGTTGCATTTATGCGTACTATCCCAGGGCTTGAAAATGTTAAGGTTATGAGAAGCGCATATGCTATAGAATATGATTGCATAAATGCAACTCAGCTTAAACTCTCATTGGAATTTAAAAATATAGAAGGACTATTCTCTGCCGGTCAAATAAACGGAAGCTCTGGTTATGAAGAAGCAGCAGCCCAGGGATTAATTGCTGGAATAAATGCTGCTAGAAAAGTGCTAGAAAAGGAACCTCTTATTTTAGACAGGTCGGAAGCCTATATAGGAGTGCTTATTGATGACCTTGTCACAAAAGGGACTCATGAGCCATATAGAATGATGACCTCGAGGTCAGAATACAGACTTCTATTAAGACAGGATAATGCCGACTTGCGGCTGACACCTATTGGATATCAATTTGGGCTTATTACTGAGCAAAGATATAGTGCATTTTTAGCTAAAAAGAAAATGATAGAAGATGAAATTGTCAGATTGGAAAATACTATTGTGCCTCCAAGCGAGAATGTTTTGAACTACCTTGATAGCAGGAACAGCACAAGAATTAAGAGTGGAATCAGATTGACTGAGCTTCTGAGAAGACCTGAGATAAGCTATGACAGCTTGGCGGAAATCACCGAGCTGCCTCATCTTCCTCGTTCGGTCCGAGAGCAAGTTGAAATTGCAATAAAATATGAAGGGTATATAAAAAGGCAGCTCATGCAGGTAGAGCAATTTAAGAAATTAGAAGGCAGAAGATTTCCTGAAGGTATTGATTTTAATTCTATACAGGGATTAAGACTAGAGGCCAGACAAAAACTAGCAAAAATTAATCCAGATTCAATAGGTCAAGCCTCAAGAATTACAGGGGTTTCGCCTGCGGATATTTCTGTATTATTAATACATCTAGAACAGTATAACAGGCAGAAACAGGCGATAAATAAAACAACGGAGGACGCATAAATGCAAGCTGAATTAGCTCATTTTCTTAAAAAGGGTATGTCCGAATATGGTGTTAGCCTCACAGATATTCAGGTTAATCAGTTCGATTTATATAGGGAGCTGCTAAAAGAATGGAACCAGAAGATAAATTTAACTGCTATAGAGGACGACCAGGAAATAGTGTTGAAGCATTTTATTGATTCACTAAGCATAATGCCATATCTAAAAAATGAAAGTGCAAAATTGATTGATGTTGGAACTGGAGCAGGATTTCCAGGCATACCATTGAAAATTTGTGCTGATAAAATAGAGGTTACCTTGCTTGATTCTCTTGAAAAAAGAATTAAGTTTTTAAATGAGATAATTACATCTCTTAAGCTCTCTGGAATTAAGGCTGTACATTTTAGAGCAGAGGATGCAGGAATAGATAAAACATTTAGGGAAAAATACGACATTTGTGTTGCAAGGGCTGTCGCAAATTTACCTGTTTTGCTTGAATATTGCTTACCTTTTGTAAAAATCAATGGGATATTTATCGCAATGAAGGGAAGTAGCACCGAAGAGTTTGACAAGTGTGAAAAAGCACTCGACATATTAGGTGGGAAAATTGAAAAAATAGATAAATTCTTATTACCAGATAGTAATATAGAGAGAAATGTCGTTGTTGTAAAAAAGTTTAGACAGACGCCGACAAAATATCCTCGTAAAGCAGGAAAACCTTCTAAGGAGCCATTGATTTAACCATAAAATTGAATAAAAAGGAATCTTAAAGAAACTTTTTATCGAACGAATCTTTTAGGGCAATAAAGGAAATATGAATAAATGACAGAATTATCCTTTGTAATGTGTTTACAATATATTGTATAAAAACTCATTAAAAAAATAAAAATACACAAAGGATGGTGCCGTTATGTTAGAAAGCAAGATTCATTTTTCAAGGTCGGACAAGCCTGAAAAGAAGGAAGAGCAAAAAAATATTATCTATGTTAGCATTGATTCTATAAGACCTAATCCATATCAACCTAGGAAGCAATTTAACAAACAGGCATTGGATGAATTGTGTGAATCAATAAAGCAATATGGTGTTCTTCAACCAATAAACGTAAGAAAGTTATCTCACAGTACCTATGAGTTAGTTGCTGGTGAAAGAAGACTAAGAGCTTCGACTATGGCTGGCCTTACTGAGATTCCCGCTATCATAATTAATGTTGATGACAACGATTCAGCAGTAATGGCTTTGATTGAAAATCTCTTGAGAGAAGACCTTAGTTATATGGAAGAGGCAGAGGGCTATTGTAACTTAATAAATGAGCATGGTTTTACCCAGGAGGAATTAGCACATAAAATTGGGAAGAGCCAGTCTACAATAGCTAATAAGATTAGGCTATTGAAGCTTTCTCCCTTGGTAAAAAAGATACTGGCTGATAATAATCTAACTGAGAGACATGCAAGAGCCCTTCTTAAACTTCATGATGAACAGCTACAGCTAAAAGTGTTGAAGCTGGTATGTGAAAGAGGACTGAATGTTAAGAAAACAGAGGAACTTGTTGAAAAGGCTATAGAAAAGTATTCAAAAGACTCAAGACAGAGAAGCAGTGACAAGAAGATGACCAAAGCAATAAAGGATGTTAGGATTTTTGTCAATACCATCAGACAGGCAATAGATATAATGAAGCAGTCGGGAGTAAATGCAAAGGCAGCACAGATTGATAGAGGAGAATACATAGAATTTGTTGTGAGAGTACCCAAAAATAACTTAGCATAGGTAACTAAATTAGAGTTAACTAAACACAAATAATTTAAAGGCCCTAAAAACACTACTATTCTAAATATTAAATAATATTATAGATTAGAGAACTTTTGGGGCTATTTTTATGCGTCATTTGTTTTTTGAGATTGCTTTAGGGAATACATGTTCTTATCTGCTCTGATAAAAACATCATCAAGACTTTTATCTCGCTTCGGGTCATATATTGCATACCCGCAAGCAATGCTTACAGGAATTGTTGAATGGGTATTGTGTTCTTTTACAGCTCTGTCTAATTTTAAACATAATTGGTTAGCTTCAATCAGATCTATATCTTTTAAAAGCACAACAAACTCATCTCCACCAATTCTAAAAACATCGAACTTATGGAATGTCGAGCAAATGATAGCACTACTTATTTTTATAAGCTGATCGCCATATTGATGACCAAGCTCGTCATTTGTGATTTTCAGATTATTAATATCTAGCATTATAAGCCCAATTTTTATATCACTATCTAAGATATTATTGTATCTAGCCATAGTTTCGCTATAAGAAGCTCTATTTCTAATACCGGTAAGGGTATCTTTATATGCTAGGTGCTCTAAATTCATGGTCTTTTTTTGCATGTATATAACATCAACTAAGTTTGAATATGTATTAGCAAATAGAGTTAGTATAAAAATAATAAAACCGAATTGTACAAAATTAGTGCTACTATAGTTCCATCTTAAGTAATAATTAATTACTGCTAATAAACTGAATATTAATAATAATGAGCTACTATAAAAAAATCTCGCCAGCCTCTTTTTTTTGGTGTTTATATATTCAGTAGTCATAATAATAAATACTATTAAAAGAGAAGTGGATACCATAAAATGAAATATTGGAAGCAGTTCTATCAAGTCTTTTATTTTAAAAGCCTGTAAGGTTAATGCTACTATTAAAAATCCTTCAAAGCAGAATAGCATTCCATTAACATATGCCATTTTTTTTGGCTTATATTCTGTTTTAATAAACATTAAAAATGTGATAGGCATTAAGTATAGGGTCAAAAAACATACAATAAACTGAAGCTCAGCCGTATTTATGAATACTCTGGTTAACCTTGATTCTGAAATTAGCCAGATACCAGTAAAAATACTAAACAGACTTAACCAAAAATTACTCAAGAAGAAATACTTCCTATACATTAGCATCAGAGAAATGGTTAGCATAAACAACCCAAAAGAAACTATGAGAACATTTGTAATATTTGGCAAAAAGTATTTAAATGTTAGATATCTTACATAGTCTGTCTTAGAGCTAACCAAAACATTATTAAAAGACATACTTCTACTAGGGTATGAGTTTATAAGGTCTATAGTAATATCTTTATTCATGTAATCGCTTGGTATAGATATAAAATGGTACGCATTGCCCGGCGAGGAAATGGTGTGCTTCTTGTTGTTATTATCATAGGAATATATTAGCTTGTTATCTATTTTTACATAAACAGAGGAATGCACTGAATAAAGTATGATGTTACAATCTTTGGAATCAATACTTCTCTCAATCTTGCTTTGTAAGTGAACCTTTTCAGCCATAATGTCATAGAAAATAAATTCCTTATCAGATACTTCAACGGGTATTGTTGTCCTATTGTTGTTATATGTAAATGAATATGTCCACTTATTGGATAATACCTGGATATTCTTATCTATATCTTCAAATACATTAGAATTTGCATATGTTACATATGCAAAGAAGATAATACAGACTGCTATTAAAATTATTACTGATATACTAGTTATTTTATTCTTCATGACATACCCCTAATACATAATAAACTAATTATATTCTTCTAACATTTCAGATTCAACCCAATTAAGGATTGCTAAACAAGCTAAACATAGTAAAATATATAAATAATGGAATAATAATATATATAGCAATTAAGTATGTAAAAATGTTAATATTCAAATAAGTGGACACAACCTAAAAATTTTATTAAAATATAAAGTGGACTAATATGAAAAGAGGTTTTGATTTTAATGGCAGATGAAATAAAAGAGCAAAAAATTATACCCATTGACATAGAAGCTGAAATGAAAAAATCATTTATAGACTATGCAATGAGTGTAATTATTGACAGAGCACTACCTGATGTAAGGGATGGGCTCAAGCCTGTACATAGGCGTATATTATATACTATGTATGTTTCAGGTTTTACGCCGGACAAGCCTTATAGAAAATCTGTTGCAACTGTTGGTGAAGCTTTGAAAAGCTTTCATCCTCATGGTGATGCAGCGGTATATGATAGCTTAGTTAGAATGGCTCAGGATTTCTCTCTCAGACATCCATTGGTTGATGGACATGGTAATTTTGGATCTAGAGATGGTGACGCAGCAGCTGCAATGAGATACACAGAAGCTAGGCTTGCTAAGATTTCCATGGAAATGCTTGCGGATATAAATAAGGATACTGTTGATTTTAAGCCTAATTTTGACGATCATGAGGTTGAGCCAGTAGTATTACCTTCTCGCTTTCCACAGTTGCTGGTAAATGGATCAACAGGTATTGCTGTTGGTATGGCTACAAATATACCTCCTCACAATTTGGGAGAAGTAATTGATGGTATTAATAGTGTTATTGATAATCCTGAAATTACTATAGATGAACTTCTCAAATATATAAAGGGGCCTGATTTCCCAACTGCAGCAAAGATAATAGGGAAAAAAGGCATAAGGGACGCTTATAGGACAGGAAGAGGTAGAATTATTGTTCGTTCCGAAGCTACTATTGAAGAAATGCATGGGAACAGGCACAGAATAGTTATTACCGAAATACCATACCAGGTTAATAAGGCTAGGTTGGTTGAAAAAATTGCTGATCTGGTTAAGGAGAAAAGAATAGATGGAATATCATTCCTTCAAGATGAGTCTGGAAGAGAAGAACCTGTTCGAATTGTTATTGAACTGAAGAGGGATGCAAATCCAAATGTTGTTCTTAATCAATTATATAAGAATACCCAGCTCCAGGAATCATATAGTGTCAACATGGTTGCCATTGTACCAACTAAGGACAAGCATTTTGAACCAAGAACTCTTAACCTAAGAGAAGTTATAGATTATTATATTGAGCACCAAGTTAATGTTATCAGGAGAAGAACAAAGTTTGAACTAGACAAGGCGGAGGCAAGGGCTCACATCTTAGAGGGGTTAAAAGTTGCACTTGATAATCTTGATGAGGTAATTAGAATTATCAGGGCATCAAAGACTGAAGCCAACGCTAAAGAGGGTCTTATGGAACGCTTTGGCTTTAGTGAAAAGCAAGCACAAGCTATTGTTGACATGAGATTGGGACGTTTGACAGGCTTAGAACGTGAAAAGCTTGAAAACGAACTCAAGGAATTAATGGAGAAGATTGAGTATTATAAGCAGGTGCTGGGCGATGAAACGCTAGTTCATAAAATTATCAAGGACGAGCTTGCAGTAATTAAAGCTAAGTATGCTGATGAAAGAAGAACTAAGATAGAAATAGACGAGGATGAAATAGACATTGAAGATTTAATACAAGAAGAAGAAAGTGTTATTACAATGACACACTTCGGATATATAAAGAGGCTTCCTGCTGATACCTACAAGAGCCAACGTAGAGGTGGAAAGGGTATTATTGGTCTGAGCACCAGAGAAGAAGACTTTGTAAAGAATTTATTTGTTACTTCAACTCATCACTTTATTTTATTCTTTACAAATAAAGGTAGAGTTTATAGGCTAAAGGCCTATGAAATACCAGAATCAGGTAGACAGGCAAAAGGAACTGCTATTGTTAATCTGCTTCAATTAGATGGGGACGAGAAGGTTACTGCAGTTATTCCTATTCAGGAGTATAAAGAAGGCATGTACTTGATGATGGCAACTAAGAATGGTGTTGTCAAGAAAACCGATCTGATGGAGTATGACAACATTAGAAAGGGTGGACTAGCTGCCGTTACCCTTAGAGAAAATGATGAACTAATTGATGTTAAGCTGACTGATGGTAATCAAGACATTATGCTCTCTACCGTTAATGGTATGGCGATTCGCTTCAAAGAAACGGATGCAAGACCTATAGGTAGAGTTTCTCAGGGAGTCAAGGGAATAGAACTTGAAGAGGGTGATGTAGTTGTTGGTATGGAGGTTTGTACGCCTGATACTACATTATTGGTTGTAACTGAGAATGGTTTTGGTAAGAGAACTGAACTTGAGGAATATAAGACGCAAACAAGAGGTGGCAAAGGTATACTGACCTACAGAATTACTGAAAAAACAGGCAAGTCTATAGGTATGCAGCTTGTTGCTGAAGATGATGATATTATCCTTATTAGCTCAGATGGAACTATAATAAGAATGAAGGTAAGCGAAATTAGTATATTAGGCAGGGCTACCCAAGGAGTAACACTCATGAGAATGAGTGAGGGTAATAAGGTTGTAAGTATAGCAAGAATGATTAACGAAAATGTTGATGGTGAAGATGTATATGAGTCGGAAGAATCAGACGAAACAGAAGCCATTAACGAGGACAACCAAGAATAAAGGTTTACGAGAATAACCAAGAGAATAGATAAAATATAATAATAGTAACAATAGTAACAAATATAACTCCTGTACCTATATAAAATTATAGGTGGGCGTATTATTTAATATATAAGGGGCTATTTATTAAGCTCAATGAACATTGCTTCATTGGACTTAGTAAATGCCCTTATTTCTTTTATCAAACTTTATATAATAGAAGTGGATTGTAGAGGCTAGAGATTCTATTACCATCCCCTAATTTTTATCGAGTATGGAGAATAAATAATATTATTTGAAACATGAGAAAAAATCAGTAAATCATACATTTATATGGCAAATAAGCAGTATAACCATAATAAATTAAAATAACAGCTATATACAAGCTTATTGGCGATTGATAATAAGCTTGAGTTAGTGGTATACTAACGAAGCTGTCGCAAACGACAACACATAACAATATATTTTGTAACAGTTTAGAAAACGAATTATAAAATAAATTAAAAAAGTGTTGACAACGAGATGGCCGCATGATATTATAATTAAGCTGCTTGCGACAAGCGAACAGCAAAAAAAGCTTAGAAGCCACGTAAATCAAGGCTTATGAGCAAATGGACTTTGAAAAGTAAACAGTGACAAAAATGTAAAGGAACTCGAAAAAATTCCAAGTGAGAAATCACTTAAAAAATTGAGTAAACTTTTGCGAACTTTACAACCTGGTTTTTACGAGAGTAAAAACAAGGAACAAATAAGTCAGCAACTTTAATGAGCTAACAAGCTTATCAAATAAGTTAATGAGTAGCGGCTTCGGCTGCGAATCATATAAATTTTAATTTGAGAGTTTGATCCTGGCTCAGGACGAACGCTGGCGGCGTGCCTAACACATGCAAGTCGAGCGGAGTTAGTTGAGTAGTTTACTATGAGACTAGCTTAGCGGCGGACGGGTGAGTAACGCGTGGGCAACCTGCCTTTTACAGGGGGATAACACAGGGAAACTTGTGCTAATACCGCATAAAGCAACGAGAGGACATCCTCATGTTGCCAAAGGAGCAA